>DASWYF010000036.1 GCA_036405135.1 Verrucomicrobiia bacterium
GAACAGCGTCTTCAGCGCCACCCGCCGCAAAGCGCGTGGTTACCGCTCCTCCACCTACCTCATCACCATGCTCTACTTCCTCGCAGGCAAACTCCGCCTGCCCCAGCACTGAACCCATTCCACTGAAAACAGCGAAGAACCCCATTCTGGGGTGAGTTTGATGAAGGAGGCGGTATGGACATCTGGGAAGGAAAAGGTGTAGCGGGAGGGCGTGCTCGAGGTGCGAAAGTGCTGCGGGGTAAGATTTCTTTTATTTTCTTCATACAGATTTTCAAGGGCGGGTGTCTATTGGGTAAATCTGTGAATCGCGAAGGCATCCATAGTGGGGTTGTGCCGGTGGTTGAGACGGAAGCGGTGACCGTTTCGTCATCGGTATCGGATGAGCGTTGGTGCAAGGCTTGGTATGACAAGCTGGACCAGAATCTGGTGCTGTATGGGCGGTCACTGGGGCTGACTCATAGTGAGGCGGAGGATGTGTTGCAGGATACGTTCATCGCTTTGCTCAAGGTGAAGGTTTCCCCTGCCCAGCCGCAGCATTACATTCTACGGGCGTATCGGAACCGGTCGCTGAATTACCGTAGGAACTGGTGGCGGCGGCTGAAAGCGGAGTGGGAATCGGCGCAGTGGTTTGAGCCCAGCGCGGCGGAGAATCCGAAGGAGGCAGCGGCAATGCGGTGTCTCGCTGAATTGCCGGTGGAGCAGCGCGAGGTCATCGTGCTGAAGATCTGGCAGAAGATGACGTTTGATGAGATCGGGCAGGTGCTGGAGTTATCTCCGAATACGGCGGCGGGACGGTTCCGGTATGGGATGGAGAAGTTGCGGAAGTCCATGGCGGAATATGGGGAGGAACATGAAGTTTTAAGTTTTCAGTGTTCAGTTTTCAGTGAAGTGCCGGGGGCATCGGCAGACCTAGTAGTAACGAATGCCCAAGCACGAATGACGAAGGAATGACCAGTGACTAAAACCGGGGATTCGATTTTGACGATTTAAAGGGAAAATCGAGGATGAGAGGATTGAGTATGAAGATAACGATTTTGGACAGGTTGGCGGGGTGGAAGGCGCGGAAGGTGAATCCGGCGATCCGCGAGCGGCTGTTTGAGCAACGGCAGACAGCAGAAGGGCCGTGGGTCTCGACGGGGTTGCTGCGGGTGATGACGCCTTTAGCGGCGAGCTTTATGGTGTCTCTGGCGGCCCTACAACAGGCCCCTGCCCCGACGATGCATGAGCACTTGGTGGATTATGATGCGACGCAGCTGGCGTCCACGAATTCGGCCAGTGCGGGGCTGCTGGCGCAGTTGCGACCGGTATCCCAGGAATGGAACCGGCTTGCACTGGCTACTTTAGCATCGACAAACCCAGCCCGTTCCTTCTCAAGTAACGGTTCATTTTGGACCCTGTCCACGAACATTTTTGCACGTTAACGAATGAGTCGTAACAAGACTGCTGAGGCCAATGAGGCCAAGCCACCGGGCGCTATCGCGCCTGCCAAGGGCGTTGAAACGGATAAGAAGGGCGTAAAAACTCCGCCAGCGAAGCCGGTCATCCCGCCACCACCGCCGCTTTTCCGCCGGATCGACTGGATCAGCTTTGGCGTCACGACGTTGATCATTTTGCTGGGTTACATCTGGACACTCGCGCCTGATGTGACGCTGGAGGACTCTGGTGAATTGGCGGTGGGTTCTTACTACGCCGGTGTCCCCCACCCTCCGGGTTATCCGGTGTGGACGCTGTATACGTGGCTTTTCACGGTACTTGTGCCGATCTCGAACATCGCGTGGCGGGTGGCGCTCTCATCCGCAGTGGCGAGCGCGATCTCTTGCGGCCTGATCGCCCTGCTCGTATCACGCGGGAGCAGCATGATGATCGAGGGCATCGCGTCTCTGAAGAACTTGGAGAAGAAGTGGGAGAACGCGCTCTGCATCGTGCCGGGATTTGTGGCAGGTGCGTTGATGGGCTTCAACGGGTTCATGTGGAGCCAGTCGGTGATCGTGGAGGTGTATACCTTGAGCGTGCTGTCTCTGATGGGCGTTCTCTGCTGCCTGCTGCGCTGGATCTATGCGCCGCATCAATTGAAGTATCTGTATTGGACGATGTTCCTGTTCGGCATCTGCTTCACGAACCACCAGACGTTGCTGGTGGCGGCGATGGGCATCCAGGTGGGCATCATCTTCGCAAATCCCAAGCTGGGCCGGGATATGATGCTGGCGAATGTGGCCTTCTACGTGATCGGCCTAGTTGCCAAGGGCAAGGGAATGATCACCACGTTTGACAGCGCAGGCGGGCAGATGAACGTGATCTTCATCATCTTCAACATGGTGGGTGTGGGCTCGATGCTGGCGCTAGCATGGTTGTATTTCAAAACGGAATCCATCCTTACGGAATGGAAGCCGGTGGTGATCAGCGGTGTTTGCTGGGCGATAGGTGCGGCGTTCTATTTCTATATGCCGCTCTCCTCGATGACGAATCCGCCGATGAACTGGGGTTACGCACGGACGGTGGAGGGTTTCAAACACGCACTCACGCGCGGCCAGTATGAGAAGGCGAACCCGTCCAATTTCATCAAGGACCCGAAGCGGTTCGCGCAGCAGTTGTGGGGCTATGGCGGCGGTGCGGTGGAGGAGTTCAACCTGGTGTATCTGGCCATCGCGGCAATCCCGTTCTTTTTCCTGATGCAGATGCAGCATCGTGAGCGCGCCTGGATCATGGGCTTAAGCGCCATCTACTTGTGCCTGGCGGTGATCTTGCTGATCTTGCTGAACCCGGCACCGGACAAGCAGAGCGTGAACCTGAACAAGGTGTTCTTCACCTCGTCCCACGTGATGATCTCGATGTTCATCGGCTACGGACTGGCCTTGAGCAGCGCGTGGCTGATGTTGAACTATGCCGAGTACCGCCGCTGGGCGTTGATCGCCGGCGGAGGTGCCGTGTTCATCGCAGTCTGGGTGTTGCTGGTGGTGTATGAGACGGAGACAGGAGCGACCACGGGCGATGCGCCAATGTACCGCTTCGGCATCGAACCGAGCTTTGATCCGCTGGTGCGGTTCACAGCGGTATTCGGTGTAGGACTGGCGGCGGTCTTTGTGGGCTTGCTGATCGTGTCGAGGGAGAAATTCCCTATCGCGCCCATGCTGATGGTCTTTGCGGTCATGCCCATGAAATCCGTGCTCTCGCACTGGGATGGCAACGAGCAACGCGGGCATCTGTTCGGTTACTGGTTCGGCCATGACATGTTCACGCCGCCCTTCAAAATTTATCCGGAGATGACGAAGGATGCGATCCTGTTCGGAGGCACGGACCCGGGACGTTTCAATCCGACCTACATGATCTTCTGCGAGAGCTTCATCCCTGCTTCGAAGAAGCGCGACCCGGAGTTCGACCGTCGTGATGTGTATCTGATCACGCAGAACGCCCTGGCTGACGGCACATATCTGAGCTACATCCGCGCGCATTACTTCCGCAGTGCGCAACAGGATCCGCCGTTCTTCAAAAACTTCCTGCCAGGACCTTTCAAGACCTTGGGCAAGCCTTTGGACGATGTGTTCACGTCCATCGGTGAAAAGATGGAAACACGCCGTCGTGCGGAGGGAGTTTATCCGGCGAAGGAGATTTATACACCTTCGCTCAAAGATTCGCAGATCGCATTCGACGAATACATACAGGATGCCATCAAACGCATGCAGGAAGGGCGCTTGCAACCGGGTGAGGATGTGAAGCAAGAGGGTAATCGTGTCTCTGTGAGCGGCCAGATGTCTGTGATGGCGATCAACGGTTTGTTGACGAAAGTGATCTTCGACAAAAACCCGGATCACGAGTTCTTTGTGGAGGAAAGCTTCCCTCTGCAATGGATGTATCCTTATCAGACACCGTTCGGCATCATCATGAAGATCAACCGTGAACCGGTGAAGGAGTTCACGGATGACATCTTGAAAAAGGACCATGATTTTTGGTCGCAATACTCGGAACGTTTGATCGGCACGTGGGTGACTTATGACACATCAGTCGCCGAGATCTGTGACTTCGCCGACCGCGTTTACCGCCGTCGCAATTATGAAGGGTTCAAGGGCGACCGGAAATTCGTGCGTGATGAGAACGGCCAGAAGGCGTTCTCGAAGCTGCGAAGCGCCATCGCGGGCCTGTATGTGTGGCGCATCAACAATTGCGCGGAGCAGATCCGTGCGATCCAGGCGATGCCACCCGCCGAACAGGCCAAGATGCAAGGAGAGATACAACGCATCCTCGCCGAGCAAGGTCGCGTGGTAAAAGAGGCGGAATTCGCCTATAAACAGTCGTTCGCCTACTGCCCTTACAGCCCGGAAGCGATCTTCCGCTATTCGAGCCTGCTCTCCAGCATGGGCCGCTATGAGGATGCCTACAAGCTGGTGGAGACAGGGTTGAAATTCGACCCGGAGAATGGCGCGTTCCAGCAATTGCGGGACAACCTGCGTCCGGTGATCGGCCAACCCGTGCAGCAATCCGCCACGCCTGCACCCATCCCCCAGCCCGCTGCTGGAGTGAGGCCGCCACCGCCGGTGAACAGCCTGGAGCAGGCGGAGAAGGCGGCCGCCGCAAACCCGGAAGACCTGCAGGCGGCGTTCAACGTGGTATCGGCCGCGATCTCGGTGGGCAACTCGAACCGCGCCTTCCAGCAATTGCAACAACTGGTCGCCCGCAAGCCGGACGACTTCACGACAGTGGCATCCGCTGCCCAGGCGTACATGCAGTTGCAGCGTCCGCAGGAAACGGCACGTCTGCTGGAAGGCTTGCTGAAGCAAAATCTAGACGCCAACTCTTTGACCACCATCGCCCATCTGTTCTCGCAAATCGGCGACGTGGTGCGACTGGAAGCGACGCTCTCCAAGCTGACCACCGTGCTGCCAGACAGCCCTGAAGCATGGTATGATCTGGCAGCCATACGCGCTGTGATGGGCAACAAACAAACGGAAGCATTGAAGGCACTGAGCAAATCGATCCAGCTCAGCAATGCGCGTCTGGCGAAAGATCCGAAAGCGGCAAATCTGATCAAGACGGCGGAAGGCGACAACCGGTTTCAGGTCCTGAAGACGCAACCGGGATTCGCCATGGCGTTGAAGGGCGCGCTGAACTAACTGCGAAAAAGTATCTCGTGCTGGCAGACGGCCAGCAGCGCCAACAGGGCGGTCTCACAACGCAAGACGTGGGGACCGAGTGTGACCGCCTGAACTCCTTGCTGCTTGAGCGAGAGATATTCGGCAGGAGAAAAATCGCCTTCAGGCCCGACCCAAAGACGGACTTTTGAGGGCAAAGCATCGTGGGTTTTAACAAAAGCAGCAAAGCGCTCCCCCACTGGAGTGGCGCCTTCTTGCAAGGCAGCGACCAGATTGAGGGCATTATTATCGGATGGCGGTAAACATTGTTTGAAAGGCATCGGTGCTGTGACCTCCGGCAGCCACTCGCGGCCACACTGTTTCAACGCCTCAATCGCCGTAAGCCGCCACTTCTCCGCCTTATCCTCGGCACGATCGTCATCATAATGCGCCACAGAATGATCGCATACTACAGGACAGATCTTCGCAGCACCCAACTCCACCGCCTTCTGGATGATCAACTCCATCGCCTTGCCCTTGGCCACGGCGGGATAAACTTCCACGGCAACTTTCGGCGCAGGAACTTGCGTTTCCTTCTCCACACGCAACCACACTTGCCGCTTCTCCACCGTGTCCACGGCACAATCATATCGTCGCCCTGCCCCATCGAGCACCTGCACGATGTCACCCGCACGTACACGCAGCACTTGTGCGGCGTGACGTGACTCCGCTTCCGGCAAGGGAAAACGCGATGACCGCAACTCTGTCGGTGGCACAAAGAAGCGGTGCATGATCGTGGTGAAATGGTTTAGCGGAAGAAGTTCTTTGCGCGCTCGAAGAAGCTCTTGCTCTTCGGGTTCACGTTCTCATCGCAAAGCTGCGCGAACTCCTCCAGCTTGGCCCGTTGCGTCGAGTTCAGATGTGTCGGCACCTCCACAGACACGCGGACCAACAGATCGCCAGTGCCGTAACCTTGCAGATTTTTCACGCCGCGCCCCTTCAAACGGAACATCGTGCCGCTCTGCGTGCCGGTCGGCACGCGGATGCTTGCTTTACCCGTCATCGTGGGTACTTCGAGTTCTGCGCCGAGAGCCGCCTGGACGAAACTGATCGGCACTTCGCAGATCAAGTCATCGCCATCGCGTTGGAAAACATCATGCGGACGCACGTGCAAGACCACATGCAGATCACCCGGCGAACCGCCGCGCATACCGCCCTCTCCTTCACCCGCACGACGCAACCGCACACCCGTATCCACACCCGCTGGGATGCGCAGCTTGATCTTGGAAGCCTTCTCCTTGCGGCCCGCACCTTCGCATTTGCGGCAAGGCTTCTCCACCACACGACCTGCGCCTTCGCAACGCGGGCACGTCTGCGCGATGCTGAAGATGCCGCGCGAACTCACCACCTGGCCACGCCCACCGCACGTCTGGCACTGGCGCATCTTGGAACCCTCCTCCGCACCGCTGCCGCTGCAATGCTCGCACGTCTCCAGCTTGGTGACGGAGATTTCCTTCTCCACACCGAGCACTGCTTCTTCAAACGTGATCTCCAGATCATAACGCAGATCGGAGCCGCGCTTGGGACCCGTCGGATCGCTTCGTCCACCACCGCCGAAGATCTCTTCAAAGATGCTTCCACCGCCACCACCACCGCCGCCGAACGCCTCGCGGAAAATATCGAACGGATCATGGAATCCACCACCGCCACCACCTCGGGCACCTGCTCCGGCACGGGCACGTGGATCAAATGCCGCATGACCATACTGGTCATAGGCAGCACGTTTTTGCGGATCACTGAGTGCTTCGTAAGCCTCGCCCAGTTCCTTGAATTTCTCCTCGGCTTCCTTATCCCCCGGATTTTTGTCCGGATGATATTTCACCGCCAGCTTGCGATACGCCTTCTTCAGGTCATCAGCGCTCGCTCCCTTATCCACCCCGAGGATCTCGTAATAATCGCGTTTGGCCATAGGTCAGGCTTAAGCCTTCTTGGAAACCACCACCGTCGCCGGGCGCAACAACCGGTCCTTCAACTTGTAACCCTTGCGTAATTGCTGGACTACCTGTCCTTCCGGCACATCCGGATTCACCTGCTGGGAAACGGCCTCATGCAGATTCGGGTCGAACGGTTTGTCTTGGGCGGGAATCTCTTCCAGACCGGCTTCAGCCAGCACATTCTTGAACTGGCTCAGGATCATGTTAACACCCGTCTTCAGAGCATCCACATTGCCACCCTCCGCCGTGGAGGTCGCCAGCATGGCCATCTCGAAATTATCCAGCACCGGCACCAGTTTTTCCAAGATCGATTCATTTGCGTAACGAATGGCATCTTGCTTCTCGCGCGCCGAACGTTTGCGGAGATTGTCCATGTCCGCCACCGTGCGCAAAAGCTGGTCACGCAGCTCATCTGCCTTGGCGGCCTTGTCCAGCAACTGGATCACCTGCTCCGGCGTTAGCGTCGGTCCGGACTGGCCGTTATTGACGCCCGTTTCTTCATTCACCAACGGCTCATTTGCCGGGTTTTGCTTATCTGACTCCTGAGTGCTCATCGTTCGTTCTTACTTCAAAAGGCCCAGCACCATACACAACGTACCGTGCGGGGGCAACCCCGTAACTGCCCTTAAATAGAATGCCCAATTCTCAAGCACCAATGACGAAGGAATGACCAATGACCATTGGGGCTTAGACATTGGTCATTCCTTGTGCATTCGGATTTCGTCATTAGTCATTTTAAACCCCTTTCCCATTCTGCCAGAACGTGTTATCTGTTTGTGCAACATGACGAAGCAAGTTCGTATCTCATACGCCTTCATGTTCATTCTGCTCGTTCTTATGGGCTGGTTGAGCATGGCCACGCTCTTGCTTACGACCCTGTTCAGCTATCTTTCCCTGCGCGTCCTGTCTCTCGGACGCAGCAAGACCTTGGGCGTCAGCTTGTTTCTGGTATTAGCGACCACGGCAGCCATCGGTTTGCTTTTCTTTGCCAAACAGGCCTATGTCACCTTCCCCATCATTGCGGATAACACCATTCCCGCTATAGTCGATTACGCCAATAAAAACGGCATCGAACTGCCCTTCACCGACTATCCAAGCCTGAAAGCCGTGTTGATTCAGGAAGGCCGTGAACAATTCGCCCGCATCGGTGGCATCGCCCGGGCCATCACGTTCCAAGTGGTGTACCTCATCATGGGTATCGTCGTAGCCGTCAGCCTGTTCATCAATTCCAAGCTGGATTTCGATTCGCAACCTCACGCAGACCGCAACAATCTCTGGGCGCAGACCGCCACGGAGATCCGCAAACGCTTCCGCACCTTCTTTGAGAGCTTCGCCCGGGTGATGGGTGCGCAGCTGCTCATCTCCACGATCAATACGATCTGCACCTCGATCTTTCTGTATGCTGCCGATGTCCCCCATGCCGCGTTGCTCACCATCACCACGTTCCTGTGCGGTCTCCTGCCCATCATCGGGAATCTCATCAGCAACACTCTCATCACAGGCGTGGCCTTCACGGTGAAACCGGAATTGGCCGCCATCGCGCTGGGTTTTCTCATCACCATCCATAAATTTGAATATTTCCTGAACAGCAAAATCATCGGTGACCGCATCAAGAATCCCATGTGGCTCACTCTTCTGGCACTAGTTCTCGGTGAACGTCTCATGGGCATCCCCGGCATGATCCTGGCACCCGTCATCCTCCACTACATCAAGGTGGAAACCTCCAAGCAGACTTTGGCTGGAACCGGCGATACGAAACCTTCCGATGATACGCAAGTAATAACCCCTGTCTGAACTTTTCATCCCGTGACCACCTCCGAAGCCGCCCAACTGCTCGAACGTTTCCGCGCCGGTGAACTGGACAAGGCCGACGTTCTGCGCGCTTTCCAAGGTGCCCCCATCGCGGACATCGGCTTCGCTCAAGTGGACACCCATCGCGCCCTGCGAAACGGTTTCCCCGAAGTCATCTTCGGCAGCGGTAAGACACCGGAACAAACCGTCGCCATCGCGAAAGTGATCGTCGCTCGCGATCAACGGGTGCTCATCACCCGCGTGAATGAAAAGCAGGTCAAATTGCTCAAACGCAAGTTCAAGAATGCGTTACATCATGAAACAGCCTGTTGCGTGACCATAGAGAAGAAGCCTCTCGCCAAGCGTCCCGGCACCATCGCCGTAGTGACTGCTGGCACCAGCGATTTGCCTGTGGCCGAAGAAGCCGCCCTCACCGCTGAAACGATGGGCAACAATGTCCAACGGGTTTACGATGTCGGCGTGGCTGGATTGCATCGTCTGCTGAATCGCATCGAAGATTTGCGCAAAGCCAACGTGCTCGTCGTCGTCGCAGGCATGGAAGGTGCCTTGCCCAGCGTCGTTGCAGGATTAGTCTCCCGCCCCGTGATCGCCGTTCCCACCAGCATTGGTTATGGTGCGAACTTCGGCGGGCTTGCTGCCTTGCTCGGTATGTTGACCAGTTGCGGCAGCGGTGTGACCGTGGTGAATATCGACAACGGTTTCGGTGCCGGTTACGCTGCCAGCCAGATCAATTCACTCGCTGCCGGTTGATAGCGGCGTAGCGATCGTGAGCATGAAAACACTTTACCTCGACATCTTCAGCGGCATCAGCGGCGACATGTTTCTCGGTGCCATGGTGGACCTCGGCGTAGATGTCGCCGTGCTGAAACGCGAGATCGGCAAGCTCGGCGTCTCCGGTTATCACATCACCACCGCCCGTCGTCAGAAATCGAACATCGAAGGTGTGAAGTTCGATGTGCATCTCGTGGAGGAAGATGTCGATGCCTGTGACTCTACCGATCACAGCCACTCACATTCCCACTCTCACGAGCATGGTCACTCGCACTCCCACGGACACGACCACAGCCATTCTCACAGTCACGAACCCGCTGCCGGTCAGTCGCCCTCACACACGCACGAAGGCAACCGCAACTATCGCCAGATCAAAGAACTGATCCAGCAAAGTGCGCTGTCCGATTGGGTGAAACAAAAGGCCATCGCCGTGTTTCATCGTGTGGCCGTTGCTGAAGGCAAGGTGCATGGCATGCCGCCGGAAGACGTTCATTTTCACGAAGTCGGCGCGGTGGACAGCATCGTGGACATTATCGGTGCTTGCATAGCTCTGGAAATGCTCGGCAGACCGCGCGTTCTTGCTGCTCATGTCGTGGAAGGCACTGGCTGGGTGAACTGCGCACATGGCCGCTTCCCTGTTCCCACTACAGCCACTCTAGAAATCCTCGGCGCACGCGGCATCGCGCTAACGCAATGCGAAGAACCGCACGAACTCGTCACACCAACTGGTGCTGCCCTGCTCGCGGAGTTCGTTGAACACTTCGGTCCGATGCAAGGATTGGTCGCCAGCCGTGTCGGTTATGGACTTGGCACGCGCGACAACAAAACGCGCCCGAATGTCTTGCGCGCCGTCCTGACCGATTCCGTTTCTGCTTCTTCGCCACACGATTGGGAAATCGACACCATCGCTGTGCTGGAAACCAATCTCGATGACGTGCCTGCCGAGGTGCTGGGCAACTTTGTAGAGAAAGCCCTCGCCGCGGGTGCGCTAGATGTGTTCCACACGCCCATCCAGATGAAGAAGAACCGCCCCGGTGTACTGCTCACTGTGCTGTGCGCGCGCGATGACGCGGACCGTTACTCTCACCTGATGCTCTGCGAGACCAGCGCGTTCGGTGTGCGCCGCAGTTATGTCGAGCGCCGCAAGCTCCATCGTGAGATGATCACCGTGGTCACGCCTTACGGTCCTGTGGAAGTGAAAGTAGGACGTCTCGATGGCAAGCCCGTCCAGCGCGCTCCTGAATACGAGACCTGCAAACGCCTCGCTTACGCCGCCGATGTGCCGGTCAAAGAAGTCATTTTCGCGGCGCAAGCCGCTGCCTTGAACCAGATACTATGATTGACGCCAAATTGCTGAACATCCTCTGCTGCCCAGAAACTCACCAGCCTTTGCACATGGCCGATGCAGCCCTCGTGCAATCGCTCAATCAACAGATCACCGCCGGCACTTTGAAAGCCCGAAATGGTCATCCGGTCAAGACCAAGCTGGATAGTGCCCTCATCCGCGAAGACAAAAAAGTCATCTACCCCATCATCCACAAACTTCCCATCCTGCTCGTAGAAGAAGGCGTCATCTTGTCCTCCTAATACTTATGGCCAGTGCGCACCAAATGCACCGTCTCTCAAATCACCTCACCTCATCCACAACCGTCAGATAAACCTTCCCGTCCCTCACCTCGACCGGTAGCGCCTTCAACGATGCTCCCTGGCACGGCCCACGCGTGCACAAGCCCGTCTCCGGCTCATAAAGTGCCCCATGCGACTGGCAGAGGATCAGCTTTTTCTCCCGCGATAAAAAATGTCCGCTGCCTGAATCCAGCTTCACTGGCAGATGACGGCATTGGTTCTCGTAACAACGCAGCCCCACTTTCGTCAGCAGCAGAAAGCCATCGCGCCGGATGCCGTCCTGACGATAAACGAACGTGATCACCTTTCCTTCGGCGACATCCGCTGCGTTGGCGATAAATTGTTCAGCCATCGTCGCGAGCATTTCTTCCTCAAGCCGTAAAAACAAGCCGCCGTTTCATCCGGTTGTTGCTACATCTCCGCCAAGCTCTTACCTTCTCGCGCGATGCAACCGTTTGAACTCGTCAAGTATTGCCCGCGTTGCGGACATCCCGGAGGAGCTCCGGCAATCCCCTTTAAATGCACCAGTTGCCAGCTCACTCTGTTCTTCAATCCCACAGTTTCCGCCTCTGCATTTGTGGTTCTGGCAGATGGGCATCTGCTTTTGATACGCCGCGCGAAAAATCCGGGTAAAGGACTCTTGGGCACCATCGGCGGTTTTGTTGACCGGGGTGAAACCGCGGAGGAGGCATTGCGAAGGGAAATACGCGAAGAGGTGCATCTGGAAGTGGATACGATCGAATACCTAACCTCATCCACGAACAACTACGTCTACGGCGGCATCACCTATCCCGTGCTCGACCTGTTCTTCATCTGCCGCGCTGCTCCAGCCAGCCAGCCGCAGGTGGGTGATGGCGTAGATTCTCTCGTTTCTCGAAAGATCACGGATATTCAGGAAGATGAAATGGCCTTTGATTCCATCAAAACAGCGCTTAGAGCCCTGAACAAGCACCCGGAAAAACTACGGGATTGATGGTATTTCCCACATCACCCCCCATAAAATCCACATCCCAAAACACAAAAACCCTTGTCATTCGAGAGTTTTGCCTTCTTACTCTGCAACTCTCGCAGCCGTATCGCGTAACCTTTCAAGGGAGACGCACGTCTTGCGGGAGTAAGTAAAGACGTATCATGAGCCGTATTTGTTGTAATTTGTTGGCTGTCGGTATCGCTGTGATTTTGGTCGGATGTGGTGATCAGGAAACTGAAACTGTCGTTCCCTCCCCAGCTCAACCTCAAACTGCCAGTGTAGAGGCTTCTGCCCCCGCGCCTGCTGCCGTGGAATTGCTTCCCTCTGGAGGCAGCATTCCGGCGGTTGCGGCACCCGCTGTCAGCGGCGCCACAGCTGCCGCCATTCCTCGTGATCCTAATGAGGTCATCGTGGAAGGCAGCGCCCAGGATCCGAACGTCCTGCCCGCCGGTTTCATCCCGAAGCCCCCTGCTCTACAGTACGTGAAGAACGGCCAGCCCAATCTCGAAGCCCTCTCTGAAGCGCTTCAGGTCTATTGCATGTGGAAAAAGGCCGTCCCCTCGGACATGCAGGAGCTGGTCACGAGCAAATACTTGCCCAGTCTGCCTGAGCTTCCTCCCGGAAAGAAGTACGGGATCAATTCCCAAACCTTGACGGTCGCCATCGTCGAGTAAGCCGTTTTCAACTCCTAGCCCCAGTATTATGTCACACTCCGTCCGTACCCGTCGTGCTGCCTTCACGCTCATCGAGCTGCTGGTAGTGATCGCCATCATCGCCATCCTGGCAGGCATGCTCCTGCCCGCGCTTGCCAAAGCCAAGACCAAGGCGATGACCACCAAGTGCATGAACAACCTCAAGCAGCTTGCCGTCGGCACCACCATGTATACCGATGACAACGCGGACAAGCTGCCTTATGCCGGCATCCGTCTCACCAGCTGGAATCCCGATATCTCCTGGGACGATTTGCTGAACTCCTACGTGGGCGGCACTTGGGATGACAACCAGAAGCGCGGCACCCGCGGTGGCGGTACGAATGCTCTCGCAGTCTTGATGTGCCCTACCGACAGGATCGAGATCGCCAGCTACGCGACCACCGGACGCCGCCGCACCTACGCGATGGCCCGCCATAACATGGGCAGCTTCCAGATCGGCGGCCGCAACCCCGGCGCTGCAGACTGGCCGCCGAATCCGGCCAACCGCACGGCCATCGGCCTGCAATGGAACAACCTCAGTTCCATGGCCCCCAAGTGGGATTCGCGCGATGCGATCACCGCCGGTGCCCCCAACCCCCGCTTCCAACTCGCTGTGCGCGCCCGCATGGTGCAGGATCCCTCCGACGTGATCGTGCTCTCCGAACGTCCGGGTCCCGGCAACATCGCCGGTTGCAATGACACCTACACGTTGAACGCTCCGAATGAACATTTCGACGCGACCGGCGGCATCTACACCTTGCAGGAATACCACAATGCCATGGTGAACTACCAATTCCTCGACGGTCATGCAGAAACCCTGCCGCCGCTGAAGACCTTGGGACAGACGAACATCAACAACACCCTGCAGACGGGCATGTGGTCCATCCTGTCAAACGACTAAGAAGTCTTTAACCAAAAAAACGGCGCATCCGCAAGGGTGCGCCGTTTTGTTTTTCAGATCGTCACTTCTTCGCCAGCGCTTCCAGATAATCCAGCAACGAAGCGAATTCCTTCACATTCAGATTTCCCGCCAGCCCTTCCGGCATCAGCGATTTCTCCAGCTTCTGCCGTTTCGCGATGTCCTTCACGGCGATCGTGATCTCTTGTGCCGCCACGTTGCGAATCACCACTTTGTCCGCTGCTTCCAGCGTCACGAAGCCTTCATACTCCGTCTCGTCTTTCAGCACGAAACTGCTCGTCACAAATCCCTGTGCGAGCGTCTTGCCGGGCACCAGCACGGCTTCTGCCAGTTCCGGACGCTTGTAAGTCGTGGCGATGTTGCCGAGATAAGGACCGCGTTGCGGTTCATCCGTCCGCACCGTATGGCACAGCACGCATCCCTGCTGCGTGAACAACTGCTCGCCCACCTTCACATCCCCTTTCGTCTTCAGCACTGCGGCTATGACATCGGCGATCTTCATGTCCACGATGAGCTTATCATGCGCCGCTGGCTTGTCCTTGGCCGGGTCGAGCTTGAGCGTATTCGCTGCGGCCTTGGCGGCTTTCGCTACTTCTTTGTTCGAATCATCCAAGGCCATCAACACCTTGTCCTTGTAAGGACGGAACTCCACTGCCTGTACGGCTTTCAAGATTTGCGCACGCCGTGCTGGATCATTCCAGCCGTTGTCCAACGCCGCCTTCGCCGCTTCCTTTGCTTCTGGTGAGGCGTTCTTGCGATCCGCGATCTTCAACAACGCCGCATCCGCCAGCACTGATGTCTCGTTATTCAGCTTGGCCGCTTCCGCCGTCAGCACCGCATGCTGGCTGTCGAGCTTCGTCGAATTCATGAACGCTTCCCGCGCCAAACGCCGTTCGCGTTCCGAACCCGTGCTTTGCTCTTTCTTCACCTGTGCCAGCTTCGGCAGCGCAGCGAGCATTGCTCTCACCGCTTCGGCGCTGTCTGATTTCGCCAGCGCGATGACCGCGTTCGCCCGCGCCACATCCGGCGTGTTCTCTTCCGTCGCCGCCTTGACTAGCAATGGCATGGCATTCACAGGAATCTTCTCTGCACGCGAAAGCTGGCCGACCGCCGCTGGTATAAGCGTGGCATCTTGCATCGCCAACTTCACCACGCGCTCCACCGTATGGTTCGATTGTATCTTGTGCCGGTTGAATTCCGCCACCAGATGGGCTGCTTCCTCACCTTTCGCTGTTGCCAGCACACCTTTCAAAGTCGCCGCAATCTTCGCCGTCTCCGCCCATTCCACCGTGGAGTAGTAAGGCCCAGTCGTATCTGGACGTGTGCCCCAAGAGTCGCCCGTCCACGCACCTTCCTTGAAATGCAAGCGGCAGAGCGCCGTGAGCAAGCCCTTGCGCCGCGCCAAGTCCGTTTCCTTGCCCAATCGCGCAATCAAACCATCAACGACTTTCGCGTCATGCAACGAACGCAAAACCTGCAACGCACCAAACCGCTGCGCCTCGTTCACACCCGTCGTATCCACCACGGCGAAGCACGCCTCTGCCGCCTGCAAACGCTTCAACGCCTGATACGTCGTGTGTGCGATGATCGCATCACTATCACCGAGCAGCGGCGTCAGCGCACCCGCATTCTCCACCTTGCCTAAGCGGGCTAAAGCCACCACGGCTTCCTTGCGCGTGCGGGCATCGGTGGATTTCAAACCTGCCAGCAAAGGCTTCACCGGCACATTCGCCAATTGATCTTCGCGATCTGTCAAAGCACGGATGGCCCAAGCGGCAATCGTTGCATCATTCGTCAGCTTCGCGATGGTGTCTGTCGCTTTTTCGCCCAAGCCCTGCTTCAATGCGAACAACGCAGCGATGCGTGAAGCCAGTGGCTTCGCCGTATCCGCCGCCAGTGCCGTCAGAGATTTCACCGCCTCATCCTTCAAACCCTTGCGCACCAAAGTCCGCTGCGCTTCCAGACGACGGCGCGCGCTCGGGGATTCAAGCAGCTTCACCAGCTCCGCATCCGAAGCTTTTGCAAAATCCGGTAGCTTCGCAGGCGTGAATCCCGTGGGCGTCACGCGTACGATGTAGCCTACGTCCGGTCCCGACCAGTTGAACGTCGCCCCCTTCCAACTCGCCACGAATATCTGCGTGGAGGCATCCACGTCCAAGTCTGTCACGCGTGTCGCTCCTACAAACTCTGCTGGCTTCTCCGTCTCCTTATATGTCGCACCATCCGGCGCGACCGTGTGACGATAGACGAAGTTGCGCCCCCAATCCGCCGTATAAGGCAGGTTATTCCATGCAGCAGGCATGCCCGGTTCATCGATCCATGCGGCACCACAACCTGAACCGCCACCGTAATCTGCCAGCGGCTTGATATGATCTTCCGGAAAGTTTTTGTAAAAGGACGGATAACCATGCTCCGTCAAGCCGCCGAAGTGATGGAAACGCACATCCCAGCCGCCACCATCGTTCGTATTATCGCGCGCGAAGGCGTCGAGCAATGGGCTCACCGCTGCTTCCAGAATATTACGCGTGCCTCGCGCGTAGAGTTCCAAACCTGTGCCGTCAGGGCGAACACGGATGATACCACCTGCACGCAACTGCAGCTTCCGCCCATCCGTGCCTTCCGCTTCCATGAAACCGAAATCACCGATCGCCGCATAAATCCAGCCATCGATGCCCAGCTCAATACCGTTTGAAGTATGGTCCGCTGGACGATCCTTGAAAGTGAACGCGATGTTCTTCACCAATATCTTTTGTTCATCCGCCACGCCATCACCGTCCTTGTCGATGAAGGCGCTGATGTGCGGCGGGTGCAGCACATAGATGCGGTCGTGATCCCACACGAGACCGCGCGGTGAATCCACGTTGGCCACGAATTTCTTCGACTCGTCCGCCTTGCCGTCACCATCCGTGTCCCGGAGGCGCACGATGGAACCGCGGTTTGCCTCCCGGCCCAGCGAGCCGTTACCATCACTGGAGACATACACGGTGCCATCGGGCGCCGCCGCCACATAGACGGGGTAATTCACCATCGGCGGCTTGGCGAAGAGGTTCGCTTCGAACCCGTTCGCCACCTTCACTTCCTTGAGCAACGGCTCCCGTTCGAGAGCCGCCTCCTTTGCGCTGAGCTTTTCGGTTTGCGTGCTGTAAACCTCGAACTCCCAGATGCTGCCCCAGCCGCCACCGGCCTTGCCGAGATAGGACACGCGCACGTAGCGGATACCCTCGGCATTGAAGTCGTGCGCATACGGTCCGTTCTTATCCGTCTTGGAAGCATCCACCAATGTCTTCCACTCCTTGCCATCCGCGGAACCTTCCACCTTGTGGAAATATTTCGCGCCTTCGAATTCCCAAGAGACTTTCACGCCGGTCAACTTTGTCGACGCGCCGAGGTCCACTTCGAGCCATTCTTTGTCGCTCGGCCCATTGGCGCACCAACGCGTGGAGGCATCACCATCGAAGGCTTTCGCGGCCAAGTTACCCTTGCCTGATTCTTCGCTGGAAGCCTTCGCCATTTTGCCACGCGCGATGTTCGAGCGCTTGGCCGGTGGCGTGTAGGTTTTGTGGTAAGCCTTGTCATCCAGCTTGCCGCAGGCCCAGAGCAGACCGCGCGTGAGCAAGGTCAGATAACGGTCATCGCCCACGGTGCCGTTGTTATGGCCCAGCGTGGTGCTGAAAACACGGGTCTTTTCATGCTCATTCGCCCACACCACGACGGCTTCCACGGCCTTCATCGTGCCATCTTTCTGCGGCACCATCTGGATGCCTTTCGCCAACGGTGTGGCCGTCGGGAAGATCTTGATGTTGTTGTAGAGTTCTTCCTTGATGGTGGTCCAGTTCTCCAAGCCCTTTGTGATCGGGTGATCTTTGTTCGTGAAGTCGATAGCGATTGGCTCCTGCGGACCGTGGCCGGTAGAGTGGATGCCCACGAACTTGAACCATTCATCCGTGCCAATGCGGTAAGAGTGCATCGCGCAGTGGAGGTTCACAGCAGGAATGGTCTTGTGCGCATTCATGATGTTCTGGAAATACGGGATCTCCTTCACATCCGCCGAGCACTCATCGTGGATCACGATGTCGTAACCCTTCGCCCAATCCGGGTTATCGTAGATATCGAAACGGGCTTTCGTGGATTTGTCCGCTGTGTAGATGACATCTACCGTCACATTCGCACGGGCTTCGAGACCGTTTTTCAACAGGTCTTTCTGCGTGGCGTAATCATGACAACAACCGCCCGCGATCAGCAGGGCGCGCAAGGGTTTAGGAAGAGGCTTTTCCGCACTGAACCCCGTCAGTGACAGGAACAATACGGCCATGATGGCGATACGGATTTGCATAGCTTGAAGGGGCTAGAGTGACGAGACAGGGATGGGCGGAAAAGGAAAAAGCATCCACACACGAAAAAGAGATTAGATGATGCCAGAAAAACTCACCGAGCCAAAGCATCCACCGCCTCTTTGGCTTCTGCCAGTCCAGCATGTGGAAACAACTCGCGGTAACAGACGATCGCTTCGATCCGATGACCCATTTTCACCAATCGCTCGACATCAGCCATGGATGCTTGGCCAGCTTGCGGATAGATTCCTTGGCTACGTAACTGACGCTTCTGATTCCAACGGTAAACACGCGCCATAAAAAAGCAGCATATGATCACTCCTGTCAGATATATCAGTGTCATTGATGCTCCATTTTACGTTCAGTTGATGCAGGCGGCCTCGACAACCAAGGGCTACATAGCAGCGAGATCACTGCGGTTTCCATGTCTTGCTCCAGAGTGCATACGTCTCGTGCATGGCACGACGCTCTAGTGGGGTCCATTCGGCGATGCGTTCTTCCAGCGTGGCGTATTGGCCGAATTTGGGTTCGCGCTCCACGGCGAGTTGATAGTTCTCCATGGCCTTGGCCATGTTGCCGGTGCCCCAGTAGCCTAGGACTTTGGAGTAATAATCGTAACGGGAACGGTTCTGGCTCATCTCGGCGGCTTGCTCGAACTGGCGCACGGCTTCCTCGTAATCACCGATATTGAAATAAGCCCACCCCACGCGGTTGCGCATCGGCGCATTGGGTGTAAGTTCCACTGCTTTGCGCAAATCCGCGCGTGCCTCCTCCTTGCGTCCCAACAGGGCCAAAGTATAGCCGCGATTGGAATAAGCCTGAGAATTCGACGGGTTGGCTTTGATCTGACTGTCGAGGATGTCCAGTTTGGGTGTCGTGAAAACCGCTTGGGGTGCAGCCGAAGCAGCCTTGGTGGCAGGTTCACGATGCGCACAGCCGGTCAGCAGAGAAACCAGCAACAAGCCGGGAAGCAGAACTTTTTTCATATGACGACAGACGGATTGAACAGCAAGAGCTTGGCACCACGCAGGATGCGCCGCAATGCGCAAGTTATGTTAAGCCTCGATTCCCCAGTCACTCCGTGACGTTTTTGACTGTCCAGTATTTAGCATTGCAGAACAGATGGTTTTTTACCTAATTTCAATTCTGACGTTGATCCACACGTCACCAGTTCGCCAAACCGCTGTATGAAACCCAAGAAGACAGCCGCGAAGAAAGCTACCGCCTCCAAGCCGGAAGCTGCTTCACCATCGCCAGAGCCCAAGAAAATCGCGGGCAAGGTTGCCGTGCCCAAACCAGCCCCGGCTGCGAAGGCCAAAGCTGCGCCTGTTACGCCTTCCGCGCCAGCAGTGAAAGCGAAAGCGGCCCCGGCACCAGCCCCTGCTCCCGCTCCTGCAGCCGCAGTGAAAAAGGCGGCGGTCAAAGCACCCGCTCCGGTGGAGAAAAAGGTCGCGGAAGTCAAAGCACCTGCTCCGACTCCAGTTGAAGAACCGAAAGCGGCGGTGAAAAAGGCTGCTCTGAAGAAAGCGGTGGCGAAAAAGACGGCGGCACCTAAAGCCGAAGTTGCCCCCCCGCCCGCTCCGACTCCAGCGCCTACTCCCGAGCCAGTAAAGAAGAGCGCGACCAAGAAGGCGGCGGTGAAGCTCCCCACGATTTTGTTTGAAGATGACGCGATGCCCACACCGAGCATCAGCGGTCCCGGTCAGCGCTATTTCCTAGGTGCCGATGAACCGAGTACGGGCTTGGGTGAATTGCCCGAGGCTTACGGCACCGGTCGCCTTATCCTCGCCGCGCGCGATCCGCATTGGCTCTACGCCGCTTGGGATCTCACCAAGGAACAACAACGCGGCTACAACGCGCTCTCCAAGGACAAGCATCTCGTTGTCCGCGTGTTCTTGAATCACGTGGGCGGCAAGGCGTTCAGTGAAACGCATGTGCATCCAGAGTCACGTCACTGGTTCATCCATACGGGCAAAGCGGGTGCACGCTTCGTGGCGGAATTGGGCTATTACGACAAGGCAGGCAAATGGGTTTCCGTTTCGCAATCGAAACCCACGCTCGCCCCGCCGGACTCGCTTTCTGAGGACACTTCGGTGCGCTTCACGGAATTGCCGGTGGAAGTGCCGTTCATGGATCTCATTGAGACGGTGAAGCAGGAATTGAAGGGCAACCTGCCGCTCGTGGAAGCGCTGGAACAATTGCGGGAAGCAGGTAATCAAGCTCTGCCGAAGGCGAAGGAACTCGCGAAAGGCGTCTGGACTGCCGCGCAAGAGAAGGCGCTGGCCAAGGTCGTCTCCATGGACAGCGTGCGCCGCATCTGGATCGGCTCGCTGGAGATCACGGAACTCATCCGTCGCAAGTTAAGCGAAGAACTCGCCAGCGCCGCTGCCGCAGAATTCTCCAAGCCTGATAAATCGGGTCTGGGTAGCCTGGGTGGCTTGAGCAGTGTTTCCAGCCCATTTGGCGGCATGGAAGCGAACAAGGGTTTTTGGTTCAACGTGAACGCCGAGCTGATCATCTACGGGGCCACGGAACCGACGGCGGAAGTCACCATCGGCGGCAAGGTCATCAAGCTGCGCCCGGATGGTTCTTTCAGCTACCGCTTTGCCCTGCCGGATGGTCATTACGATCTGCCTGCGGTGGCGGTTTCCGCCGATCGTTCGGAGGCGCGCAGTGCGGAACTGAAGTTCAGCCGCAGCACGAGCTATCACGGCGATGTGGGCACGCACCCACAGGACCCGAAATTGCAACCTCCAACTCCGGATGCGGTAGAATAATTTTCTTGCGGCAAGCGTCACACTTCGCCACCAAGGGGACGCAATAAACACAATGTCGCAATCACAGGGCAACCCGGGTTATCTCGCGCTGGTGCTGCATGCGCACCTGCCGTTCGTCCGCCATCCCGAACATCCCAAGTTTCTCGAAGAGAGCTGGCTGTTCGAGGCGGTCACGGAGACCTATCTCCCGCTCATCCAGATCATGGATGGCTGGGTGCGGGATGGCCTGCAATTCCGCCTCACGCTCACTCTCACACCCACGCTCTGCGCGATGTTGCAGGATCCCCTGCTCCAGGACCGCTACGTGAGTCATCTGGATGCCTTGATCGAGCTGGCGGAAAAGGAAGAGCATCGGACGACTTGGGACAAGGCGTGTCATCCCTTGGCGCAATTGTATCACCAGCGTCTGCGGCTGGCGCGGAACACGTATTTCTCCTATCAGTGCAATCTCATTGAGGCATTCAAGCGGTTCCAAACTTCCGGGTGCCTGGAGATCATCACGTGTGCGGCGACACATGCGTTGCTGCCGCTCCTAGGCAGTCACCCGGAAAGCATCCGTGCCCAGGTGCTCACGGCGCGGGATCATTATCGCAGTTGCTTCGGAGTCGATCCACGCGGCATCTGGCTGCCGGAATGCGCTTACGCGGAAGGCATCGAGGATGTGTTGCTGGAGGCGAACATCCGCTGGTTCATCATGGATACGCACGGAATTCTCCATGCGAATCCGCGGCCGCGCTACGGCGTCTTCGCGCCCATCTACACGCAGAACGGCATCGCGGCGTTTGGTCGCGATCTGGATTCTGCCAAGCAGGTGTGGAGCCGGAATGAAGGGTATCCGGGCGATCCGCGCTATCGTGATTTCTACCGGGACATCGGGTTCGATCTCGATCTCGATTACATCAAGCCTTACCTGCCCTCCCCCGATCATCGCGGGTTCACAGGCATCAAGTATCATCGCATCACGGGCACGGGTGGTGCGAAGGAGATTTACAATCGGGAAGCGGCGTTGAAGGCGGTGGAGGAACATGCGACGCATTTCCTAGAAGCACGCATCGCGCAGTTCCAGCAGTTGCAAGGCATCATGGATCGTCCGCCGATGATCCTCTGCCCTTACGATGCGGAGCTGTTCGGTCATTGGTGGTATGAGGGACCGGAGTTCCTCGACCTCTTCATGCGCAAGGCGTATTACGATCAGCAGACGTTCTCGCTGATCACGCCCGCAGATTTCCTGAAAGACCGTCCTAGCCACCAGATCGCGGCGCCCAGCCCCTCAAGCTGGGGTGAGGAAGGCTACTATCGCGTGTGGCTGAACGAGACAAACGAGTGGATCATCCCGCACCTAGAAATCGCCATGGATCGCATGCACGACCTGGCGGTGAAGTATCCGAATCCAACTGAAGTAACACGTCGTGCGCTCAATCAAGCCGCGCGTGAACTCCTGCTCGCGCAATCGAGTGACTGGCCATTCATCCTGCGCACGGGCACGAGTCCGAACTACGCACGGCAACGCGTGAAGGATCATCTGCTGCGCTTCATCGCGCTGCATGAGCAACTCACCATCACTCGGGTGGATGAGCGCTGGCTCGCGCAGATCGAGGCGATCGACAATATCTTCCCGGAGATCAATTACCGTTATTGGGCTTGAGGGATTTCGTTCGTTGGTGCGTAATCAAGCTAGTTCCAAGGCTTGATATGAGGATATCGACATCACTTCTGCTGCTGGTGCTTGCGTTTATAGCACCTTCATTCCCTCTTCGTGCCGCCGAGAGACAGACCATCCATTTCACCGGCACGGTCACCGATGTGAACGGGAAACCGCTGGAGGGGGCCACGGTGCAGATCAACAACATGAGGGAGATTAAAGTCACTGAAGGTTTGGGTAACGGGACTTCAGTCTATTTCTCCAAGAAACTGAACGGATTGAGTGATGCTGACGGCAAGTATGATGTGCCGCTTATTTTCGAACCTGTGGGCCAACCCCGCGCGACTTGCATACTTTGGTTCGAGAAAAAGGGATATGTCCGGGAATATAGAACCATCAATTTCTCTCCCGTGAGCCAGACAAATGGGCCAATGGCCGTAGTGCTAAAGGAAGGATTGATCCTCTCTGGCAACCTAAACAGAGGAAGTCCAACATCGTCTGCTTTTACATCGCTGTTGATACAAGGCCGCACTTATAAAGATAATTTTCTGACCGACAGCAAAGGCAATTTCGAGATCTACGTGCCACAGGGCGAATACCAAGTCTCCGCCGGTCACGGAAATACCAGTGTCAGGCTGGATGGGGTAAAAGCCGGCTCGACCAATCTAGTTCTGCGCAGCTCCGAGCTCGTCTGGTCCGAGGTGACGATTGGACGTGAATTTGACGATTTCTGCAGAACAATGAACCAGTTTTACAGCTACTTCTTTCTCAAAACTAATATCGACTGGGATCTGCTGAAGCAAGAATACCGGCCCATTGTCAGCAAGGCAAAAAAACCAAAGGAACTGGCGGAGTCATTGCAACCTATGTTGGCAAAATTTCAGGACTTGCATATCGCCATAGAGTATCCCGGCGGAACTCTGGGAACCTGGTCGGCTCCTTGGAATTACAACGGCAATGGAGATACCATCCGCAGTATTATCGAATCGCCCACGATATGCGGTAAATACGCCGCCGTCGGCCGTGTCAAGCCGGATGGCTTCGGCTACTTTCTGATGATCAACCAGAGCGCCGCCACGCCTGAACTGGTCAAACAGGCCGCGGAGGCAATCGTAAAACTCAAGGATTCACCGGGCTTCATCATCGATCTCCGTCGAGCCAATGGCGGCAGTGAACCGCTGGCTGTCGAGATAGCCAAACTGTTCTGCGCCCAAAAGACGGTATATGCTAAATCAAAGTATCGTAACGGGTCGAAGCACACCGATTTCACAAAAGAGTATGACCGTGTGATTGAACCCTTTGATAATCCATACACCAAACCAGTTGTATGCATCATCGGGCCTGGAACGGTCAGCAGCGGGGAAGGTTTCGCCAAGATGATGATAAGTCTGCCAAACGTCACCACCGTTGGATTGCGCACCAGGGGCGCTAGCGGAAATCCAAAAAGATATCAAGTTGGGCAAACAGGTGTTGTGGTCACCCTTTCGAGCTGGGTGGATATGATGCCCAATGGGGAAACTTTTGAAGGTCGGGGCATTCCGCCGGATGTAACGGTGGATGAACCACCGGCTGCCTATACGGATAAGGATCCTACTTTGGCAAAGGCGCTTGAAGTCTTGCGCCAGAAGGTGGCCGGAGCGAAGGCTGCAAAATAACTTCCGATATTGGGCTTGAGCGGTTTCATCCGTTGAGGCGAAATGGCGGCATGTCCACTTTCCACCTGCCATTTCGTCGTCTGGGCGTTGCTCTGCTGCTGGTGCTTTCGCTGGTCTCCACGCAGGCGGCGACGAAGAAGCCCAACGTCATCTTTCTTTTCGCGGATGATATGCGGGCGGATTCCATTGGTGCCTTGGGCAATCCGGTCATCAAGACGCCGAATCTCGACAGCCTGGTGAAGCGCGGGTTCGCGTTGAACAATGCGTATTGCCTGGGCGGGAATCGCGGGGCGGTCTGTCTGCCGAGCCGCAACATGTTGCTGAGCGGGAACACCTATTTCCGCTGGCAGGATGTGCAAGCGGCAGGCGCGGGTGCAAAAGGCAACTTTGCCCCGGCAACGGCGGATACGTTTCCAGCGGTGATGCAAGCGGCCGGTTACACGACGTATCATCAGGGGAAGAAGGGCAATAGTGCGACGCTCATCCAAGGGCAGTTCGAGATCAACAAATACGTGACCAACGATGAAACTGACCGCACGAACGGAGAAGCGGGGCAGCAAATCGTGGATGAAGCGATCGAGTTCATCACGGCACAAAAGGATGCGAAGCCGTTCTTCATGTATCTGGCCTTCTCGAACCCGCACGATCCGCGGGTGGCCGCAGAGAAGTATCTGAAGCTGTATGACCGGGAGAAGATTCCGTTGTCGAAGAATTATCTGCCGGTGCATCCCTTCAACAACGGCGAGATGACGGTGCGGGATGAGACGCTCTCGTCATGGCCGCGCACGGAGGATGAGATACGCAAGACGCTGCACGAGTATTATGCGGTCATCTCCGGGATGGATCATCACATCGGGCGATTGCTCCAGAAACTTGAGGAACTGAAGCTGACGGAGAACACGATCATCCTTTTCTCAGCGGATCAGGGCATCTCGGTAGGGAGTCATGGTTTGCTGGGCAAGCAGAACCTCTATGATCATGGCATGAAGGTGCCGTTATTCTTTGCTGGGCCGGGCGTGAAAAAAGGGAAGTCGGACGCGCTGGTGTACCTGCTGGATGTTTTCCCGAGTGTTTGTGAGCTGACAGGCGTGAAGCCGCCGGGTGGACTGGATGCGGTGAGTTTTGCGCCGGTATTGCAGGGGAAAACGGACAAGGCGCGGGACACTTTGTTCCTCGCGTATCGCGATGTGCAACGCGCGATCCGAGATGAGCGATGGAAGCTCATCCGGTATCCGGAGGTGGATATGACTCAACTATTTGATCTGAAGAATGACCCGGATGAATTGAAGAATCTGGCCGGGGAAGCGGGTCAGAAGGAACGTGTCGTTAAGATGCTGGCCCAAATTAAAGACTGGCAAAAGAAATTGAATGATGCAGCCCCGTTGACGATGTCGAATCCGGCATCGCCGAAATGGACACCGCCGAGTGCGGAGGAAATGAAGGCCGGTAAAAATTCCAAGAAGAAGAAACAATGAAAGCACTACTCCCTGCCCTGCTCATCGCCGCGCTCACCTTCACGGCGAACGCACAGAATCAGAAAAAGGCACCGGCCGATCCGAGCATCCCGAAATTCAAGAAGGTTTTGCCGTCCACCCCGGCGGGCGTGACTTGCACGACGAATGTGCTGGTGGAGTATCCGGAGCATACGGTGACGGTCATCGTGTATGCACCGGACAAACCGGGGACGTATCCGGCCATTCTAGATATTCACGGTGGCGGCTGGCAGGCGCGGCAGGTGGAGAGTGACAAGCCGATGATGGAGCGATTGGCGGCACGTGGATTTGTCACGGCACTGGTGTCTTATCGGCTGTCAGGCGAAGCGAAGTATCCGGCGGCGCTGGATGATTGCAAAGCGGCGGTGCGCTGGATGCGGGCGAACGCGAAGAAGTTCAAGATCGATGCGGATCGCATCGGCGTGATGGGCGGCTCAGCGGGCGGGCATCTGTCAGGTTTGCTGGCGATGACGAGCGGGTTGAAGGAGTTTGAGGGCAAAGGACCGCATCCAGAGCAATCCAGCAGTGTGAAGGCGTGCATCGTGATGGCGGCGACGCAAGACTTGATGGCGGCGTATGGGGACAAGTCCTCCACAAACCTCGTCGCGTTTTTCGGTGGAAATGCGAAGGAAATCCCGAAGGTTTATACGCAGGCTTCACCGATCACGCATGTTCGCAAAGGCGTGCCGCCGACGATCTTCATCGAGGGCGAAAAGGATACGTTGAAGATCGGGCGGTCGGAGATGCAGGAGAAGCTGCGGGCTCTGGGCATTGAGACGGAGGTCTATACTTTGAAGCATGCGCCCCACCCTTTCTGGATGAGCGAGCCGTGGGTGAGCGAGACGGTGGAGATCGCGGACAGGTTCTTTAAGAAGCATCTAGGGAAATGACGAATGACGGAAAGAGTTTCAAGTTTTCAGTGTTCAGTTTTCAGTCGGGAAAAGTTTAGCCACAGATGAAACACTGAATTCCACAGATCAGGGATTGGAACTTTGGACATTCCTTGATCATTCGGATTTCGTCATTGGTCATTAAAAAAGGAAGAGGTCTCTCCCGCCGCGCGTCAAGGAGGTGGGGATGGAGAATCCCGCTGAGGAAACGTACGGCTGGGAAAGACCTCTGGACACTTTCCTACGCCTTTTTATAAGGGATGCAACAGAAAAAGGCGGCAGTAATTATAATCACTTCAGAGTCTTCAAATAGAGCACCAAAGCTTCTATCTGTGATTCGGTGATGACCCCCTCGTAGCTGGGCATTCCGGCATCGGATTTCTCAAAGCCTTTGACGAGTTTGGCGGGCGGATCTTTGATGGATTCGCGCAGGTAGGCTTCATCCGCAAGCACCTTACCCTTAGAGAGTTCGCGCTGGCTGCCGAAGATACCTTTCCATGAAGGACCGACCTTGCCGAGCGTGGTGCCATCGGTGGAATGGCAGGCGACGCACCCTAGGAGTTCCGAGAGTTTGGCACCCTCCTCTGCCGTGATGGGCGTGGTATCAATGACGGCCATGGTACGCGGCGTCAGGTCAACGGTGAAGGGCTCGAAGCCTTCTTTAACCGGGTCAAACTTGGTGAGTTCGTAAGGAGTGAAGTAGGCGTTGTTCGCGAATGAAGTGCCACCTTGCATCGCCAGGCTCCAGCCCATGCGCATCTGCATAACAGGCTTCATATCCGGCACGCCGAGGAAAACGGTTTTGCCGTCCTTGGAGATATAGGCGCTGCTGGGGATCATGGTTTCGGTGCCTTTGGTGCCATCCAACTTGAAGTGTGGAGAGCCGTAGGCGGGAGTGCGTTTGTAATTCCAACGCTCCACGGAAAAGCTGGCTGGATTAGTTGCCTGCTGGGAGTTTACGGGGACATCGAAGCGGACGAGAACTCCCTTGTCCATAGGCACGATCTCGCGCGGGAGACTGCTCGAAGCACCAGAATAGCGCACACGAGTAAGACCGCTTATGTTTGTGGCCGTGCTGCCCCAGATCTGCATACCCGTGACGTAGAGCTGGCCATCGATGGGGTTCACGGCGCCGTTGATGGGTGCGTATTTGAAATCACGGAACAGACTCATGACGGCGGCTTGCGGTTTGGCGCCGCGTTCGTTCAAACGCACGAGGAAGAGTTCGGGGCGGTTGTAGCCGATGTGGATGAAGGCGTCGTTGAGCGGGCCCATCTTGGCATCGGCGAGCCAAACTTGGCCGACGGCGGAGGAGTTCACCGGATGAGGAATCCACGTAAGCGGATCAGCGATGGGCGCGGGATATTGCTCCTTCGGCAAGAGGTGCGTGAGGAAGCCGTGATACTCATTCGTCTTTAAGATGTAGAGCGGCGTGGTGGGCACGTAGTTCCCTTGCTGATCACTGACGGTGACGAGGCCGGTCTTCGGGTGCATGCCGATGAAGGGCTCGCGGAAGCCGTAACCGAGCATCGTAAAGGATTTTCCATCGGGGGCGATGCGGAGGACGGTGCCGTTGTATTTGCCGATGGTGCTGCCTTGCTGACCGCCTTTCGAGATGACGAAAGAACCATCCGGTGCGACGCGCACACCGGCGGCAAATTCACGCGTCTCGGCGGTTTGCGCGAAGAGGTTGCAGAAGAGTTCGTGCACATCGGCTTCGCGGTTGTTGTCCGTATCCTGCAAACGCCATAGGCCGTTGCGATCATTGACGAATATCTCGTTGTTACGGATGGCGAGGCCGAGGGGTTCGTGCAGGCCGGAGGCGAAGCGTTTCCATTCCACCGTTTTCAAATCGCCATGCAGACCAGACGCGAGCCAGACATCGCCATCGAAGGTGACGAACGCGGCGCGGCCATCGGGGAAGAAGGCGAGATCGGCGAAGCGAACGTTGCGTTTCCAAGGATTACGATCAGGGATGGGGATGTCATCGAGGACGTAGGCGTCTTTGGCGATGGAGAGTTTGCCCGTGGTGGTGATGGTTTGAGGCCAGCGGGAAGCTGAGGGCTTAAGCTCGGAGACAGGCTTGATTAGAGCGCTCCCGCTCAGGCTCATCAAGACTTGGAAACTCACTGGCTTGCTAGAGGGCTGAAGCTGCACGACGTTCAGACCGTCTTCTCGCGCAACGATCTTGGCTGCTTGCGTACTTTTACCATCCGCGCCCGTCACATAGGTATAGTAGAGATCACCGACGACGGGCTGGCGTTGGCCCAAGACGAGCCAGAGCGCTTGCGGAACACGGTCGAACTTGAAACTGCGGGCGACGGACAAGTTCTCACCTTCCTTGCGAATCGTGATGCGCTCCTGCACTTGAGCACCCATGACGGTATATTCGAGCACCACACCATTATCCACCTGCCGCACCGCCTTGAACTGGCCTTGCTCCGGCTTGAGCGGCCCCCGGCCCAATTCTTTTTCATCCGGGGCAAGCTCGCGAGGATCGGTGAGTGAAACGGTTTCGCCCGTTTGCCAGCCGGGATAAAGGCCGTTAGCGAGCCAGACTTTTCCAACCGGCTCTGGGAGTTTTTTTTGGCCTTCGGGGATTTTGTAGCCCTGCAATTGATAGGAGCCGTAGGACATGGCCACGGGGGTGACGTTGGTGCCGGTCCAGATGGCGGAGACGCGGAGGAGATCGGTATCGAAGCAGGCCCAGCAATCGTGGCCGAGATTCAAGATGAGGCCGCGCGGGGTGAGATTGTTCGTGGGCCAACCGGCACCGAGATTCCGCGCTTCGAGGACGGAGGAGAAGAAGGGGAAATCTTTCTCGACGAAATCGCTCCAAGGTTTGTTGGTCTCGGCGGCACGCGCGGAGAGCGTGGCCCCAAGGAGCAACACGGCGATGAGCAATAGGCCAAATTGAATGAATCTACTCATGTCAGCTTGGCTGGAAACGGTAGCAAGCGATGGGAACGGTTGCACGAAATGTTTGCGGGGATTTACGCGCACTTAGGAGCGGGCACGCTCCTAAGCCATCGGGATCACGATGACGCGGGTGACTTCGCGGGTCTTGTTCACCACGCCGCTAATTGTGTAGGCGCAGATGGCGATGACGTTGTGCTCCTGCCCTTCAGTGTCCGTGTATTTGAAGCTGGCCACGGCCATGCCCGTGTCATTGCCCACGCCACGCTTGCCAAGGATCGGCAGATCGATTGACGCGACGAGAATATCTTCAGTGGCTTCTTGCGCGTGGAAATCACGGGCACGCGTGAGATCGATCTTCTCGGTCAACACGTAAGCCTGCGTCGTCTCGGCGAGGCGGCCAAGCTTGTTCATAAAGGGCATGCCCGCCAGCGGTTTGCGGGTCTTTTTGAAACGGACCTCCGCGCCTGCGACCCATTGTTGCAATGTGTGTTTATCGACGCCCATGGTTTACGGCTCCATATCGCATAAGAATGACAGGTTGGTCAACGACGCTCATGAACCAATCCGACCTTGTTTCCTGACACAGCTTTGTTCATGTTCATTTAACTTCCGCGCATGTTAAAATATCTTCACATCATTCTATTGGCGACGTCGCTCTCGTTGCACGCGCAAGAGACTTTGCCGGGGACGAAACCGCTGACGTTGACGGGCGATATCTCGGAGCAGATGCATCAGGCGGCGTTGCGGGATATGGATCGCACGATCGCGCAGTCCATCGAGAAGCGCGCGCAATGGTGGAAGCGTGATGTGTCGTCGGCGGAGAATTATGGGCGGTCCATTGAGCCGAATCGTGAGCGGTTGAAGCGTATTCTCGGCATCGTGGATGCGCGGGTGGCGACGGGGATGGAGCGTTTCGGCGATGATGCGAATCCGGCGTTGGTGGCGGAGACGAAGGGTTATCGCGTGCAGCAAGTGCGTTGGCCGGTTTTAGAACGCGTCACGGGCGAAGGACTGTTGCTGGAGCCGAAGGCGAAGCCGTTGGGCTTGATCGTCGTGGTGCCGGATGCGGATCAGACGCCGGAGCAGATGGCGGGTTTGGCGAATGGCATCGCGCCCGCAGAGCAATGGGCGCGGCGGTTTGCGGAGGCGGGCTTTGTGGTGGTGGTGCCGACCTTGATCGATCGCAGCAACAGCGCGGCGGGTAATCCGGCGATCATGATGACGAGCATGGCGAATCGCGAATGGGTCCATCGGCAGGCTTATATGATGGGGCGGCACGTCATCGGCTATGAGGTGCAGAAGGTGCTGGCAGCGGTAGATTGGTTTTTGAAACAGCACGGTGGCGGCAACATCGCGGTGGCCGGTTATGGCGAGGGCGGGCTCATCGCGATGAATGCGGCGGCGGTGGATACGCGCATCAAGGCCGCGTTGGTGAGCGGTTATTTTAAGTCGCGCCAGCAAACCTGGAGCGAGCCGCTGTATCGCAATGTTTGGGGGCTGCTGCGTGAATTTGGTGATGCGGAGACCGCCTCGCTCATCGCGCCACGCGGGCTCGTGGTGCAATACAGTGCGGAGCCGGTGGTGGATGGGCCACCTGCGGTTAAGGGGCAGAAGAGCATCGGTGCGCCGGGCAAGCTCACGACGCCGGCGTTTGAGGAAGTCGCTGCGGAGTTTCAACGGCTTGAAGCTTTCGTGCCGCAGAAGTTGCAGGCGCGCCAACTCGTGCGTGAAGAAGGTTGTGCCGCGCTCTTGAAGATGCTGGGCGCGCAAGTCCCCTCGTCAGTTGAACCACCGCTGCAAGATCAGCGCAAGGCCTTCGATACCGTGGCGCGGCAGAATCGGCAGGTGAAGGAACTCGATGACCATGTGCAATGGTTGCTGCGCGATTCGGATGCGGTGCGGAACAATTACTTTCTCTTCAAGGTCGCGCCGGAGCTAGGGACGATTCCGTGGAATTACAACCTGCGTTTCCCGCTGAAGAACCCGGCTGATTTTGCCAGCGCCGCCGTGGATTACCGCCGCCAATTCTGGGAGGACATCATCGGCAAGCTTGATGAACCTCTGCCCGCGCTCAATCCGCGCACGCGCCAAGTTTACGATGAGCCGAAGTGGCGCGGTTACGATGTCGTGCTGGATGTCGGCACCGAAGGCTTTGCGTGGGGCGTGATCTTGTTGCCGAAGGATTTGAAGCCCGGTGAGAAGCGGCCTGTCGTCGTGTGCCAGCACGGTCGCAATGGCGTGCCCAGCCACACCATTCTGGATCACAAACCCGCTTATCAGGACTACGCGGCGCGCCTTGCTGATGAGGGCTTCATCGTCCTCGCGCCGAACAATCTCTACAATCGCGAGACCTACTACCGCACGCTCTCACGGAAGGGCAACACCGTCCACGCCTCCATGTTCTCCGTCATTCTGCGACACCATGAGCAATGGCTGAAATGGCTCGCCACCTTGCCGAATGTGGACGCCACGCGCATCGGCTTCTACGGCCTGAGTTACGGTGGTGAGAGTGCGGTGCGCATCCCCACTCTGCTCCCCGGCTACGCGCTCTCCATCTGCTCCGGTGATTTCAATGACTGGACGCGGAAGGTGGCCTCCACCCACGATCGCCGCAGCTTCATGTTCACCGATGAATGGGAGATGCCGTATTTCAACATGGGCAGCACCTTCAGCTATGCCGAGCTCAGCTACCTCATGTTCCCCCGCCCCTTCATGGTGGAGCGCGGCCATCACGACGGCGTGGCGCTGGACTCCTGGGTGGCCTACGAATACGCCAAGACGCGCTGGCTCTATGCCCAATACGGCCTGCCCGACAAAACGCAGATCGAATACTTCAACGGCGGCCACGCGATCAATGGCGAAGGGACGTTTGAGTTTTTGAGGAAGTTTTTGAACTGGCCTAAATGAGGTGTGCACTCTCTGGATGACACATCAATGAAACATAGAGCTTCAGCGAATCAGTCAAAGAATGTGCGCTGCTTGGGCTTCTTTCTAGGCAATAATTTTTCGGGTGAAACTTCAATATCGTACAATCCCAATTGCCCCTTGACCTCAAAGGGCTCAATCGCTCTTACGTTCTTAAAAACCCATGAAATGGCATCCGGATAGATAGCACAGCACGCTGCTGCCTCATCTTCGAGAGTCATGGGACGACACTCTACTAGTTCTGCTGTTGCCACTGCAAAACCCGCCGGTTCGATTTTAGGTATCTTCGATGAAACTAGCAGCACCTCACCTCGGTATGAAGTGCTCCAGACACGGGTTTCAATTGTCTTCTCGCCTGATGCAATAAGGTTGGCCCACGGCTGTTTTATCGAAATCGCTTTCATTAGACAGAGCGGAAACCTAATGCTTTCTTTGTCCTTACAGAACCAACTTTATCAATTTTACCTAAGAAATCGGTTGCCCATCTAAAGAGCATCTCGCCCCATATATCATAGTTTTGAACAGGTTTACCACCAAATCTTTCGCCAGCGGAGAGAGGAAAACTCCCATGCGAAAGAGCTATCAATTCTCGGCCCAATGGAGTAGCTGAAACAACTTTTTTCGCAAAGGCAAACAACGATCGAAAATCGATTTGCTTTACCACTTCAGCATCAGGCATGCCCTCAAAAATCTGATACGCATAATCTGTCGATGCATCGAGTCCAGCGCTCATCATTGCGGTGCGCCGATAGATACAAGGCACACAATATCCACAATGACGAACACCTAAATGTTTATAAAGGTACGGCCGAGCACAAGACACAGATCTTTTCAAGGCATCGCTCAGCTTTGGGTCAATGCCGACCAGCATGTCTGTTTTGCTGCTAAACAGGAATGGGTTTTTAATCGAACCCTGAAAAATTCCAGTAACATTCAAGAAATCACAAAGTTCGGTTAAATATTTTGGATGCACGGTCCTTGTGCTAAGCGTTCCAAGTCTGCTCTTCCCCAGTGGAGGGTTTAGGGCAATTAAGCCATTTTCTGGAATGTAAACCTGATCTATTTCCGCTGCTCTTGCAACACCGATCGCCAACCCTAGAAACAATAGTGATCGAGTACGATGAGTATCTTCATCGTTTGACGGTAAATCGTAGATGATTACATCCTTTGTCGATCTAGCCACCCGACACTGCACTAGCGCACATCGATCAGGAAACTCACGGCGCAAGAACTCGATTAATTGCGTCTGGGCCGAAGCGGCAGTTCCTTCAGCTTGATGCCCCACAAACAAAACCTTTTTCCCCTCAGATAGGAGTTTATAAGCTCCCATGAACGAGTCAATTCCACCAGAAAAGAGGCATACAGTATCATACCCCTTTGGCATTTTCTCTCTATGATTGCCGAAATTGTGCAGTTTAGGACGAGGTATCCAAGTAAACTCGTAGTGATCGCCGGCCAATGTCTCCAAGACGCTGTAAAGCAACTTTTGGTTTGCGCTCCACAAATCAGGATTTCTAACAGGAAACAAGACATTGAACCTTCTTGTCCATTGGTTGGAAGCTTGTCTACGAACATTAATTTCATCCGCGATATAAACCAGAGTGGCGAGATCCAAAAAATCTCGCGTTAGACTATCGAAATCTATCTCTAACGGCCTTCCATCCAATTCAAACCTCACAACAACATTTGCCCCAGGTGGCAAAGAGTTGTAAATGACCCATCCAGAGTCTGGCTCAAAACATCGCAGGTAATCTGATGGAAGTGATTCTGATTCTCCGATATAACGCACCACGTTCATTGCCCCTCCTTATTTCACAACTCATTAAGTCGTTTATTCAAATCCTCAATGATTTCATTTCCCAACTGGACACCTTGAGGCCCAAACCAATCAATGTCATCGAACTTCCCGCTTGCCTTCGCATCCTGAATCGTAGCCGCAACATGCTCTCTGCAAACTTGGTTAACGGCTGCGCTGAGTGCTTGAGGCGCAGAGGAGACCTCAGCTTTTAACTGGGCATGGCTCTCGATTGCCATCCATATGCTTCCGAAGACGTAATTTGTCAGAAAAGACTGTAGCAGACCCTCAACTCCATTTGCTGCAAAAAACGTGTCCAATGCCTTTTCCAAATCCTGATATTTTGAAGCATCCACCTCAGCTACAGTTTCGAGAAAGGCTTCTCTAAGGGCATCAGATAACACTTCGCGCTGAAGTGGGTCGGCCGCTTCAGCTAAATGATCGGCGACTTTAGAAATGATTTCTGCAGCGGAGCAGTCCTTCAATTCATCAAGTCCTAATGACTTAAGGCCCTCTGTAAGCCCATCTTTTTGAACAGCCCCACTGAAACCCGATAGCCGAGAAGCAATTCGCCCCAACGAACCACCTCCTCCACCTCCTCCACCTCCTCCACCTCCTCCACCTTGAATACCGCCCAAAGCGCGCACTGTGCTACCTGCTACGTTGGCAGCGGTCGATTTCCCACCACCAAGATTGCCTGTCACATTGTGTTTAACTGCCGTCCATTTCCCGCCGCTTGGCGTCGGAAAACTTTTTGATGTACCCATTTATTTTCCTCCCAATCGACGAGGTTTGAACTTTCCGGTTCCAAATGCGTTTACAAGTTTTGATGCGCTTGTAAATTTCTCCGTAATCGCGGCCGGAACTTCTATCCCATTCTTTTTTGCGCCTTCTAGGAATGTTGAAGCTGCGAGCGCTACTCCAGTATTGCTAGCATCAACCTCTCCAACAACTTTAATGGTTGCTTTGTACAAATCTTTGTGGATACCGCATATATGACCAAGACCCATGATAATATTCGTTGCAATTAAATGCTCTTTTACCGAGGGCAGCATGGTTGCAAGCTGCCTGACAACCGCTGCGGCCACAGTGGGCTCATGTGCAGCGCGTTTCGCGGCACTCCTTGACAACGTAGTATCAGACCCCGAAACCACCCTTACCAACTGTTTGGTCTTTTCATCAACAGAGACAATGCCAGTAACCTGCCCTCGGCTAAGAGAGGTCTGGGCCAAGAAAAGATAGTCCTTAAGATTAATTGCCCCATCCAACTTGGGCTCTGACAGGATAAAATCCACCAACCCTGGCTCACCCAAGAATGTGTTGACTGAGGAAGACCGTTCAGAGGCAGCATTTTCATCCAAACTCAATTCAATCTGAGCAAGTAGTTCGCTACAACCCGTTTGAGGATCAATCGTCTCAGCAAGGATGAAGAAAAATTCACTCCAAACATATTCTAGGACCGCCACTTTAACCAACATCGCATCCGTGACGTTGGAGAGATTGTTCGCCGCAACCAATTGCCTTCTTAATGAAAGAATATTAAGAAATCTCTTAATTTGACGAGGGTTCCCTCTGAGGCCCCTTGCGAGAGTGTCAACATTGGGCAGTATCGCCGTTAGCTCGTCTGTGAGTGGCTTCTGAGCTCCTCCAACCAGTGGAGCATTATCATTGACCCACTTGCAAAAAGGATCGACCAACTCTCCACTTGGCTTGTAGAAAGCGGGGCGATTTGCTGCCAAATCCGCCCACCCGCTATCGTTCAAGTGCCTACCAATAAGCAGCATCCCCACGTAACAACCAATATCCTGTAAGTTTTGTGCAGGTATGCTGAATGGTATTTGAACAATCTTTTCCAAATAGTCTTTCTGCCTTTTAAGATCGCTTACTTGATAGACCTCCCCCACAGCCTGCTGAATTTTCTCTGCATCAGCGCCTATCACAAAGGTACAAGCTGGAGTATTGAGGAAAAGTTTTATGGTCTCGAATGTCTCAATCACCTTCATGCTCGAGCAACGATCCAAATCATCAATAAAAACTACTATTCGATCTATTCCAGCCAGCTTCAAAAGCTCGGAAAAATCGTTTTCAAACGATTCCATCGTTTGAGCCACTTTTTCTGATTCATTTTCAAAACAATCGAGAAAACCGTCTACATCGGGAGTCATTGTGACGGCACTTTTCATAATGAACTTACCGAGCTTCAAAACGCTTGCCCCTTTCTTTAGCTTGGCCGCTAACTGCTTTGCTTCTGCGGTGAGGGACAAGTCTTTTTGAAGATTCGTCAAAATGGCGTGAATTAGCGCACTTTGCGCTTCCTCTCTGCCTTCGTACATCCAAGCGTTAAACCACAATGTATTCCGTTTCTTGCCTCCCTTTGATGCGTCTATCTCTCGCATCAGCATCTTCATTAAACTAGTTTTTCCACTGCCCCAAGGGCCGAAAATCCCAAGTGTTAGTGGTGCCAAATCTTTGTGTGTGCAAACATTAGATAGCACACTGACATAAGTGCCATAGCCTAAGCAGTCTAAGTGTGTTTCCCGATCAGACCACATATTTTACCTTATTATCTCCAGCGTTGAAATCAGCCACGAACAAAACTTAAGCGACTCTCAACTTTCCTTGCTCTTAATGAAATTGGCTAAGAGAGAACTTAACTACCACACACTTATTGTGACAAGTATTATTCATGTTTTAAACGTTATAAGGGCGTCTTGGAACACAGGAGGTGGATTGCTGGCACGCCCTGCCAGGGTGCTGGGGCAAAAAGGGAAACGTTGTCCGGTGGTGTCGCTCGTGCCTCGCTCAACTCACCGGCTACAGGCTGTAATCCCGCCGGGATTTTAGGAGGAGCGTGCCCGTCCTCGGGCACAGCAAGGTACAATAAGACAAGCGGGGAACGCTTTGTTCGGATGGTTACTAAATGTCGTGGCCTGACTTTGCTTATGGGAGTTGCTGTGGCCGAGGACGGCCACGCTCCGCGAAATCTTCGGGTGCAATTTCTTGCGGGGCAATGAATTAGGAAATATGAACTGATTTTTCAGAAAAAGTGATTGATGATTGCAAGAGTTTTGATAGTCTTTTTCTCGCTGACAACTCGTTGTCGGTAAAGGAAGGGCTTAGGTAATTTTAAGTTCTCAGTTTTAAGTTTTGAATTGAGGCAGGAAGAACCTAAATCCCCGCTGAGTGATTCGTTGGAATCGTTTTGGCAATCCTTATGGAATCATTACGAGATTGGGTGTGGGGTGAGAACCTTCGGGTGAGCCTGGACGAAAAGAGTTTGGGCTCGAGAGGACTCTCGCCCTACCAATCTCGGGTAGGATCTGTGGGTGTATCGGGTGTTGGATCAGGGCGCGTAAGCTGGAGGGGGAACGGGACGTCGGTGGGCGTAGGATTAATTATGACCCACCGGGGAATCCCTAGTCGAAGTTCGACGGCCGTACCCACTGCGGAACCAGCCGCGTCAGGAACAGCATTAGAGTCTGGCCTCCCTGTGAGGAGGAGACATAGGTCAGATACATTTGCAGGGGTCGGATGGTTTCATTGCTCTTTGACATAGTTCCTGAGACTGGCTGAAAAGCTGTCTTGAGGCTGTCTGCTGGTGCAAACTGGCGGTGACGTTGTTGCGGCTCGGTCGCGTATCTTTTGTTTGATATGCTCCCTCGCCGCGCCTAGTCCCCACCAGTTTGTCCTGCGCAGTCATCCTCAACCCATCTTTCCAGACAGTCTCCATCTTTGCCTAAAAAACGAAGGTGTTTGGAGTGGCTGATGAGGGTTTGGTGCGGGAGGTGTGGACTGGTAGCTAAAGTGCCGCAGAACAGGATGCTATCGCGGAGTGTCACATTGAACAAACTGGATGGAAGGCCATTTCGGGGAAGTGATTAATTTACGATTTAAGAAGGACGATTTACGAGGCGTGGGTGTTTCCATGTCCCTGCTTTTGGCTGGCGAAAGCCTAAAGGTTTAGTTTGGGACGGCGTGGAAGCCATCCTTACCGGATTTGTTAGCGCCGTCTAACGACGGCGGCTACGAGTTCTGGGGCGTTAAAATAAAGCCTGTTCCTTACGAATGTTCTTGGTTAATAAGGGGGCTGGACGCTCGTTTCCAGAGATTGTCCATATCCCCCATTTTGACGGGATCATTAATCTTTGTTTTGTTTGTAGCATGTTGACGATTCGTAATCTGAAAAAGACGTTCGGTGGTCGCACTTTGTTTGAAGGGGCGACGATGCAGATCAATTATGGTGATCGCGTGGTGTTGGTGGGGCCGAATGGCGCGGGAAAATCCACGTTGTTCTCGCTGATCCTCAAAAAAGATGAGCCGGATGAGGGCGAAGTGGTCCGCGATGAGTGGACGACGGTAGGCTTCCTCCCGCAAGAGAGCGAACCGATCGGCAATGAGACGGTGATCGAGGTGGCGACGGGTCGCGCGGGTGAGATCGAGCGGCTGGAGAAAACGCTGCAGGAGATGGAGGCGGCGGGCACGGTGGATATCCCGGAATATTTCGAGGCGCAAAGCAAGTTCGATGCGCTCAACAACCCGGAGTTTGAGGCGAAGGCGAAACGCATCCTGGTGGGGATGGGTTACAAGCAGACGGATTTCGATCGTCCGGCGCGCGAGATGAGCGGTGGCTGGATCATGCGGGCGCACCTAGCGCGGCTGCTGGTGATGGAGCCGGATCTGTTGATGCTGGACGAGCCGACGAATCATTTGGACCTGATGGCGCTGCTGTGGTTGCAGGATTATCTGAAGGGTTTTCCCGGCGCGCTCTTGATGATCTCGCATGATCGCCAGTTCATGGATGAGTTGTGCAAAAACATCTTCGAGATCAATGAGCAGAAGTTGATCGCGTATACGGGGAATTACACGGATTACCTGCGGCAGCGGGAGGAGAATTACGAGAATCAGCTGGCGGCTTACAAGAATCAGCAGAAGGAGATCGCGGACTTGCAGGAGTTCGTGAACCGCTTCCGCTCTGTGGCGTCGAAGGCGTCGCAGGCGATGAGCAAGCTGAAAGCAATCGAGCGCATGGAACTGATCGAGAAGCCGAAGCAGCCGCGCAAGCCGTTCCGGTTCCAATTCCCCCAGCCGCCACGCGGCGGTCAGCGGGCGATCTCGCTGGAAGGCATCCACATGGCTTACGGCAGTCATCAGGTGTATCGCGGGCTGGACCTGATGGTGGAACGCGGCGAGCGCACGGTGCTGGTCGGTCCGAACGGTGCGGGTAAATCCACGCTCCTGAAGATTCTCGCGGGCGAGGTGCCCTTCCAGCAAGGCACGCGTGATTTGGGGCACAATGCGAAGATCGGCTACTTCAGTCAGCATCGCTCCGCGACGCTCGATCCGAACAACAGCGTTTTGGAAGAACTCATGGCGGCCGCCCCGGCGATGAGTGAAGAGGAGGCTCGCGGAGTCCTCGGCTCGTTCATGTTCCGCAAGGAAGAGATCTTTAAGAAGACAACGGTGCTGAGCGGTGGCGAAAAGAGCCGGTTGAACCTGGTAAAGTTCCTCGTGGACCCGCCGAACCTCCTGCTGATGGATGAGCCGACGACGCACTTGGACATCCTGACGGTGGAATCGCTGATCCTCGCGCTGGAGAAGTATGAGGGCACGCTGGTCTTCATCTCGCACGATGTGCACTTCATCCGCAAACTGGCGTTGAAGGTTCTCCACATCAATAACGGCCAGGTGACGCCGTATGTGGGTAACTTCGATTATTATCTGGAAAAGACGGGTGCCGAGGGCAATGCCCGGGCCGCCCTCACAGCCGGGTGATTTCCAGAAGGCGTCAAGCCGGGAGATGGCGGGTAACCTACGCGATTATTTCGCGATCATGACAAAATATGTAAAGTGTGACATTTGGGTTAAACCGCTTTAAACACAAGGAGTTAACGTTATTTCAAGACCGCAGAGGTCATTAGCAGAATATGGGGTATACACCTCAAAAAATAATGATTGCGTTTCTGGCCCGAAATCTCCACCTTACACTTCCGTTAGTTAGATTGCTCAACGGTTCGAGAGCTGGTGAATCTTCAGGTGAACGAGTTTTCAGTGATGATTTGAAACCCGGCGGTCGGGAACGGTCTGCGACGAAGTGAGTAAATTCTAATAACAAATCATCAATGAGTACTAAGTTGTTCGTAGGAAATCTTTCCTTCAACACGATCGAAAACGATCTCCATGACTTGTTCGCTGCTCATGGCGGCGTTATCGAGGTCAACCTGATGGTCGACAAGTTCACCGGTCGTCCTCGTGGTTTCGCTTTCGTCACCATGGAATCCCCTGAAGCTGCTGAAGCTGCCATCCAGGCGCTGCACGGCAAGAATTTCGACGGTCGCGACCTGACGGTCAACATCGCCCGTCCTCGTGAAGAACGTCCTCCGGGCGGCGGCGGCGGCGGTGGCTTCCGCGGCGGTGGTGAGCGTCGTGGCGGTGGCGGCGGCGGTTACGGTGGTGGCGAACGCCGTGGCGGTGGCGGCGGTGGCTTCCGCGGCGATCGCGGTGGTGATCGTGGCGGCGACCGTGGTGGCCGTTACTAATTGACGCCGATCAATTAGCGTTTTCACAGGTGTGGGGCGCCTTTTTCTAAAAGCGCCTCACACCTTAATTTTTTCCATTCTTAGAAAGAAAGAGCAGTCACAGTGGAAGAACACATCACAGTAGAAGGCAGCATCCAGACCGTGCTCCCCGGCACCATGTTCCGGGTGAAATTGGACAACAATCATGAAGTCCTCGCGCACATCTCAGGCAAGATGCGCAAACACTTCGTGCGCCTGACCATCGGCGACCGTGTCCGCATGGAGATGTCCCCTTACGATCTGACCAAGGGCCGTATCGTTTTCCGTCTTAAAAATTTCTAAGACCGAACGAACCATCATTTTCAGCCCCAACTTGGAAACAGGTTGGGGCTTTTTCATTTCCCAATTCACCTGAAAATTTCCTCGTTTTCCCATTGCATTCTTTTCCGTCTCCATGCAAGTTCCCAGCCTCTGGTTCGGGGCGTAGCGTAGCTTGGCTAGCGCGCTTGTTTCGGGTACAAGAGGTCGTGAGTTCAAATCTCACCGCCCCGACCATTTTTCCTTCTTTATCCATGAAGCAGTCTACCAACAGGTTGCCTCGTATCCTCCTCTCGCTCGGTCTGTTAAGCACTTTCGTTTCTGCGCTGATCGCCGCCGAGTTTTTACCACCGGGCCATCGCCCCAAACCATTGGGCATCCACGCGCTGACGAATGCCACCGTCATACCCCAGCCCGGCCAGTCGTTGAACAACGCCACCGTGCTCATCCGCCATGGCAAGATCGAAGCCGTGGGCAAGGACGTCGCCATCCCCGCCGATGCCCGCGTGCATGACCTCACCGGCTGTACCATCTACGCTGGGTTCATCGATGCCGCCCTCGCCCTCGGCACCAATAGCGGCGTGGCCCTCGACACCAGCGGTTCCGAGCCCATCCGTTTCGCCTCCGGTAACATCAATTTCTTCGGCGTGCCCGGTGAGGAGAAAGATCCCGGCAATGCCGGCCCCGGTTACGAACTCAAACGCATCACGCCCGAGTTCCGCGTCGCCGCCACGTATCGTCCGAACGCAAAGACATTCGAGACCATGCGCGATCTGGGTTTCACAGCCGGCAACGTCATCCCCGCTGGCGGCATCATGCAAGGCACCAGCGCCTTCGTGCAGTTGAATGAAGCGAACCCGAACGAAGCCGTCCTCCGCGCCGATGTTTTCCAGCACATCGTCTTCGATCCAACCACGAAGGACGACAGCTACCCAGGCTCGCTCATGGGCGTCATCTCCGCCGTGCGCCAGACCTTTTTCGATGCCCAATATTACGCGCAAGTGAAAGCCGCGCCCGACAAGGCGCGCTTGGAATTCAATCCCGCCCTCGAAGCCCTCCAACCCGCTCTCAAGCAAGATGCGCCCGTGTGGTTCGAGCCCGGTAGCATCCTCATGGTGGATCGCGCCGCGCGCGTGGCCAATGAGCTGAAGCTGAAATTCGTTATTTACTCCAGCGGCCAAGAATGGCGTCGCCCGGAACTTGCCGCCGCCACCGGCGCGAGCTTCATCGTGCCGCTGAATTTCCCCGCCGCCCCGAAACTGCCGAGCGATGACGACTGGCTCGATGTGAGCCTCGATCAACTCCGCGTGTGGGATTGGGCTGCGGAAAATCCCGCCGTGCTGCGTCAACAAGGCCGGGAGATCGCTCTCACCACGCGCGAACTCGGCGAGAAAAAAGATTTCCGCCAGAACACCAAGCTCGCCCTGCAACGCGGACTCTCCGCTGACGACGCCCTCGCCGCGCTCACCACCGTTCCCGCGAAACTTTGCCGCGTGGATGGACAGCTCGGCACCATCGCTCCCGGCAAGCTCGCGAATCTCACCGTCGTGAAAGGTGCGAGCTACTTCAATTCCGAAGACCCCGTGCAGGAAGTCTGGATCGAAGGAGAACGCTTCTCCGCGAGCGAAAAGAAGGAAGCCAAAAAGGACGACGCGAAAGAAAAAGAGAAGAAGGACAAAGAGCCCAAGGGCGAAGACACCAAACGTGTCGCCCGTGGCCCTCAGGAAGACCGCCAAGTCCTCGCAACGCCCAAGTTCGTCCTCATCCACAACGCCACCATCTGGACCTCTGGACCACAGGGTATCCTTACCAATGCCTCGCTCTTGGTAAATGACGGAAAGATTCAGGCGATCGGAGTAATGAATGTTGAGCTCATCGACAACATCTTCGTCATCGATGCCCAAGGCAAGCACATCACGCCCGGCCTCATCGATGCCCACAGTCACAGCATGATCCTCGGTGATGTGAATGAATCCACCCTACCCTCCACCGCCATGGTGCGCATCGGCGATGTGGTGAATTCCGAGACGGAGAATATCTACAAGCAACTCGCGGGTGGCCTCACTGTCGCGAATCTGCTGCATGGCTCCGCAAATCCCATTGGCGGCCAGAACCAGATCATCAAACTCAAGCAAGGTGCCTCACCGGAAGAGCTGAAATTTCCCGATGCACCCATGGGCATCAAATTCGCGCTCGGCGAGAACGTGAAGCAATCCAACTGGGGCGAGAAGGTGAACAAACGCTTCCCGCAATCCCGCATGGGCGTGCCCACCTTCATGGCGAATCGCTTCCTCGCCGCCCAGCAATACCTCGCGGAATGGGACAAATTTAAGCGCGATGGCGGCCTCGCCCCGAAGCGTAATCTGGAACTCGAAGCCATCGGCGAAATCCTCAATGGCCAGCGCTGGATTCATTGCCACTCCTATCGGCAGGACGAGATCCTCGCGTTCCTGCGCGTGATGGAATCCTTCAAAGTGAAGGTCGGCACGCTGCAACACGTATTGGAAGGCTACAAGGTAGCTGACGAAATCGCCAAGCACGGCGCCGGTGGTTCGTGCTTCTCGGATTGGTGGGGTTACAAGTTCGAGGTCTATGACGCCATTCCGCACGCAGGAAGTTTGATGCGCGATCGCGGCGTGCTCGTCTCCTTCAATTCCGATTCCTCCGATCTCGCTCGTCGCATGTATCTGGAAGCGGCCAAGGCCGTGAAATACGGCAACACACCGGAGATCGAAGCGCTTAATTTCGTGACCATCAATCCGGCGAAGCAACTACGCATCGATAAACGCGTCGGCTCGCTGGAAGTCGGCAAGGATGCAGACTTCGCGCTGTGGACCAAGTCTCCGCTCGATAACACAACCCTCTGCCTCGAAACCTGGATCGATGGTAAAAAGTATTTCGACCGCTCTCTCGATGCCGCCCGCACCGACAAGCTCGTGAAAGAACGCGAAGCGCTTATTGCGAAAGCCAAACGCCTCTCCGGCGATAAGAAAGATTCCGACTCCGCCCGCGCCGCCTTTTTCCGTCGCGCCTTGGAAACCGCCAAAGAACTCGAACCCGTCCACTGCCTCGACTGCACCAAGATCGGAGGCCAACCGTGAAAAACTTCATCTCCCTACTCGTCCGCCGAAACACGCAACCCCGTGCTGCCGGATTCCAGCCGGCATTAAGTGCGCGCCAGACGAAGCACTTGGCTTTTATAGCTCTCGCCGTTTTCTCGGCAGCCATTTCAAGTGCGTTTGCCGAAACCCTCCTCCTGAAAAACGCCACCGTCCACACCATCACCGGCGAAACCCTTTCCCCCGGCAACGTCGTTGTGACGGATGGCAAGATCACCGCCGTCGGCAAAGACGCCAAGGCTGCTGGAGCCAAAGTCATCGACCTCACCGGCCTGCACCTCTATCCCGGCCTCATTGCTCCCGCCACTTCATTGGGCCTCACGGAGATCAACGCCGTCCGCGCCACGCAAGACACCACGGAAGTCGGCGCTTTCACGCCCGATGTGAAAGCTTGGCTCGCCGTGAATCCTGATTCCGAGCTGCTCCCCGTCGCCCGTGCCAATGGCATCACGCACTTCGGCGTCGCGCCGATTGGCGGCACGGTGGCGGGTTACTCCGGCGTCATGCAGATGACCGGCTGGACCATCGAGACGATGACCATCCGCGCTCCCGCCGCCTTGCACCTCTACTGGCCAGAGATGGGCTTGAACGTGAAGCCCAAGGAATTCACTGCCGACCGCAGCAAATGGAAATCACCCGAAGATCAGGCCAAAGAACGCGATAAAAAGCTGAAAGCCATTGATGACTTCTTCGATGACGCGGAAGCCTATCGCAAAGCCCGCTCACTCGCGGATAAATCCAAAGCTCCCCTGCCCGTCCCTGCTTGGGAAGCCATGCTGCCGATGCTGGAAGGCAAAGCACCCATCTTCATCCATGCCGATGAAACGCGCCAGATCAAGGCCGCGCTCGCCTGGGCGGAGAAACGCAAATACCCCATCGTCATCGAAGGCGCTCGTGATGCGTGGAAAGTCGCTGATGTGCTGGCGAAACAAAAAGTCCCCGTCATCTACGACCGCCTGAACGACCAACCGCCTACGGACACGGATACTTACGAAGTGCAGTTTAAAGCCCCTGCTGTGCTGCAAAAAGCGGGCGTGAAAGTCCTCTTCAATGAAGGCATGGGCGCAGGCAATGCAACCTTCGCCCGCAATCTCCCACACACTGCTGGAACCGCCATCGCTCATGGCCTGCCGGAGATTGAAGCCCTAAAAGGCATCACCCTTTACCCCGCACAAATACTAGGCGTAGCAGACAAGCTCGGCTCTATCGAAGTCGGCAAAGAAGCCTCCCTCATCGCCACCGCTGGCCCCATCCTCGATATCCGCTCCACCGTGAAACACATGTGGATTAAAGGCGAAGAAATGAGTCTGGAAAGCCGCCACACGAAGCTCTACGAGAAGTATAAGAGCCGTCCGAAAGAGAATTAGAGCGGAGGCTTACGAAGAACCAGCCAGAATATAAGTGCCAGCTTCCATTCTACGACTATCCTAGTCCCAAGTATGATCGATTGGGTTGGAGCCACGCTGGTTGCTTTGTGCCTCTTGCTGGGAGTCGTTTCTCCATCACTGGGTTTTCTAGCTTTTGCGATGCTGATGCTGGCCGGAAAGGTGCTGGCAGCATTCACTTCGAAAATAAGAGTGAAAAGAAAGATCATCCCCCGAATACCAAAACCAGACTGCAAAGTGGGCCTCGGGAACTCTCACAAAGTTTAAATAGTCAAATCTCCACGATTCAAAACGATCCGAGGACACAACTTTGAACTTTGAACTTTGAACTTTGAACTTTAGCCTCCCGCCCGATGGGTCCATTGCTCGCTCAGCTTAAAATCGCCGTCGGTTATCTCGCCAAGCGCCTGCCCGCGCTGGCGGTGTTCCTGGCTGTCATCATCGGGTTCCAGTGGCAGGAGGAGGCGTATCGCAGCGAGTTCGGCGCGGAGCCGGATGAGGCGGCGCATTACGTCACGGGCCTGATGGTGCGGGATTACATCGCCGCCGGTTGCCCAGGCAATCCGCTGAAGTTCGCGAACAAGTTCTACGAGCATTATCCCAAGGTGGCGCTGGGGCATTGGCCGCCGGTCTTCTACGCCGCGCAAGCCGCGTGGACGCTGCCCTTCGGCGCGAGTCGCGAATCCATCCTGGTCTTCATGGCGGTGCTGACGGCGTTGCTGGCGTGGACCTCGTATCTGGTGCTGGAGCGGCTGCTGGATGCGAGATGGGCGTGGTTCGGCGGGCTCCTGCTCCTGTTACTGCCGCAGATCCATCAATACGGCGGGCTGATCATGATGGAGATCCCGATGTCTCTGCTCACGCTGTGGGGTGCGCTGGCGTATGCGCGCTATCTGGAGAACGGCGCGTGGCAGGCCTCGCTGGCCTACGGCTTAATCGCCTCCGCGACGATCCTCACGAAATACGCCGGGCTCGCGCTGGCCTTCGTGCCGCTGGTGGGTTTGGTGCTGTGCGCGCGTTGGGCATGGCTGAAACGGTTCTCGTTCTGGCTGCCCGCCGGAGCGGTGGTGGTGCTGTGCGTGCCGTGGATTGCCCTGACCCTTAAGATGGCGAGCGACGGCATGGCGGAGGAGAAGCTATCGCTGGGGTTCATCCTGAAGGCGGCCCCTTACTTCATCGGCAAGATCGAGGCGACGATGGGCATCGCCCTGCTGGCGTTCGCGCTGGTGGGATTGATCGCGAGCTGGGCCATGAAGCCACTGCAACGTCCCGTGCTCGCCTCCTTGATCGGCTTGATGACGGGCACTTACCTGCTCTACCTGCTGGTGCCTGCGGGGCTTGAGGCGCGTCACATGACGCCCATCCTCGCCCCCGCGATCATCTTCGCCCTGCTGGGCATGAAGACGATCTCCGAGCTGCTCGTGCAGAAGGGCATGGCGGGCACGACGGCTTGCGCGCTGACCGTCGCAGTAGGCGTCGCCGGATTCGCCATCGAGACGTTCCGACTGAAACCGAAGGGTTATCGCGGTTACGAAGCCATCGCGCAAAAACTTCAAGCGGAAGCGCCGGAGCCGAAGACCATCGTGCTCGTGTCCTCCGATGCGCGTGGTGAAGGCATGTTCGTATCCGAGGTCGCCCTCGGCGAGAAACGCCTCGACACCATCGCGAAACGCGCGAGCAAGCTGCTGGCGAAGAGCGGTTGGGCGGGCGGCAGTTACGAGGCGAAAGCCAAGAGCGCGGAGGAGACGTTCGATATCTTGGAGAAAGAGGGCGTTCAATTCCTCATCATCGACCGCACCATCCCCGCCCGCTTGAAGGCCAAGCACCATGAGCTTCTCGAGAACGCCGTGGCCGCCGCCGGTGACAAATGGAAGCTGGTGGGCAAATACCCCATCACGCGGGCGGATGAAGTTGTGCCGGAGGGATTGGAGATTTACCGGCTCAAATAGGACTGGCACCACCCTGTCCGTTTCCCTACAGTCCCTGCGATTTTGAATACGAAAGAAGCCATTCTGCACGCGACGAAGAACGACGACCTGGCCCCCTGCGCCAGCGTCGTGATGCCCGTCTACAATGAAGAGGCCACCGTGGCGGAGGTCATCCGCGTGGTGCTCGAGCAAAAGCCCGTGCAGGAATTGGTGGTTGTGGATGATTGCTCCAAGGACGGCACCTATGCCGTGCTGCAAAAGCTCGCCGCCGAGAATCCGCGCATCCAGCTCTATCATCACGAAGTGAACCAGGGCAAAGGCGCCGCGCTCCGCACCGCCATCAGCAAAGCCACCTGCCCCATCGTGCTGATCCAGGACGCCGATCTCGAATACGATCCCACGGAGTATTACCTGCTCTTGCGCCCGATTCTCGCTGACCGCGCGGACATCGTTTACGGCTCACGCTTCCTCGGTTCGGGTTCGCACCGCGTGCTCTACTACTGGCACTCCATCGGCAACAAGATCCTCACCACGCTGTCCAACATGTTCACGAACCTGAACCTGACGGACATGGAGACGTGCTACAAAGTCTTCCGCCGCGAGATCATCCAGAAAGTGAAGATCGAGGAGAACCGCTTCGGCTTCGAACCCGAGATCACCGCAAAGATCGCCAAGCTCGATACCCGCATCTACGAGGTCGCCATCTCCTACTACGGCCGCACTTACGCCGAAGGCAAAAAGATCGGCTGGAAAGACGGTGTCAGCGCCCTCCGCTGCATCTTGAAGTACAATCTCTTCAACTGATCATGTCGAGTCGCCCCAATGAATTCGCGCTGACGAACAACTTCGAGTTCGAAGCCCTGAAGCAGGCGGAGAATTACCGCAAACGCCTCCTCATCGAATTCGGCCCGCATCTGCAAGGTGACGTCATCGAGGTCGGCGCGGGCATCGGCCAGATCACCACCATGGTGAAAGCATTGCCCGCCGTGAAATCCGTCCTCGGCATCGAGCCCGACCCCGATTTTTGCGCCATGTTCAAGGCGACCGTGCCGGACATCCCGCTAATCCGCGGTACCGTCAGCGCCTTGAACGAAGGTTCTCAATGGGATGGCGTCGTGTGCATCAATGTGCTCGAACACATTCAGGATGACGTCGATGAATTGAAGCGTTACGCCAAACTCCTTAGCCAACGCAATGGTCGCCTCTGCCTCTTCGTCCCTGCGCGACCTGAGATCTACGCGCCCATTGACAAAGACTTCGGCCACTTCCGCCGTTACAAGAAGCACGAACTTCAGCAGAAGCTCACGGAAGCCGGATTCGACATCATCCGCCTGCAATACTTCAACGTCACCGGCTACTTTGCTTGGTGGTTGAACTTCTGCGTGTTGAAGAAACGCCAGTTCGAAGTTGGCTCCGTCCGCATGTTCGACCGCATCATCTTCCCCGTCACCAGCACCGTAGAAAGCTGGCTCCCCGCCCCCCCCTTCGGCCAAAGTTTGTTAGCCGTCGCCGAAGCCAAGTAACCGCAGTGATTTCATGTCATTGAGCAGACGCCCTCGCCCACCGTAGTGGGACAGGCGCCACCGCCTGTCCAGCCTCCCCAACCTTTTCCCTTCGCTACCTCCGCGTCCTTCTGTTTAAACCTCTCTGTCTAAAGTCATCTTCCCTTCGCCATCTCAATCGTTCGCGTCAGATACTCCTCAAACTGATCCGTCACCGATCCCCAACTAAACTTCTCACACACCAGCTTCCGCGCATTACCACCGATTCGCGCCCTCTCCTCCGGTGACTTCAACAACGCGATCACCGCATCCGCAAACGCGTTCGGTTCATCCTCCAACCGGATATCCTGCTTGTCCGTGATATCCAATCCCTCCGCCCCCACCCGCGTAGACACCACCGGCAAAGCCATCGCGAGCGCCTCATAAATCTTGATGCGCGTTCCCCCACCCGCGCGCAACGGCACAACCATCACCGATGCGTCGTTCAAGTGCGGCCGCACATCCGGCACCGTGCCAGTGATGATGATGGATGGATCCGCCTTCGCCAGCGCCAGCACCTTCTCCGGTGGCTTGCGCCCCACGATCACAAACGTCGCCTGCGGATCCGCCGCCTTGATCCTCGGCCAGATCGCCTCATTGAAATACAACACGCAATCGATGTTCGGCTGCCAATCCATCGATCCAAGGAATACGATCTTGCCCGGCTTCGCTGGCTGTGTGGATGGCTGGAAAAACTCCACGTCAACCCCCGTCGGCACACTCCCCAAAACATTCGTGAGCCCGTAATCCTTCCGCATCAGCTCACAGTCATTGTCCGACACCCCCACCACCGCATCGAACTTCTCGCAAAACTCCCGCTCCACCGTGCGCAGCCGCTGCCATTGCTGGTTAAAATACCATTTCTTCAACCCCGTCGCATTCGCCGCCATGCGCTCCCAGATCAGCGCCTCCACATTATGTTGGAATAAAAGACACGGCGTCTTTGGACGAAAGCTCCCATGAAACACACTCGGCGCTGGCGTCAAAAAATCGCACACCATCACATCCATCGCCCCCTCACCATCCAGCTTCGCAATGATCTGCTCCCAAGGCTTCGACCGATACTTGTCGATCACATACGGATTCCGGCTAAACAAAAAATTGGATCCCAGTTCAGCCACGAACTTTGGCGAGCCCTTCGGCGTCTCCTGCCAGTCGATCCACGTCTGCGTACGCGAATACTCGCTCGCCTGTGCCGTGTGCTGCCGCGCCGTTGGGTCCAGCGCCACGTAATGCACCGGATGCCTCCGGTTCAATTCCTTCAACATCTGGTACGTGCGGATCTTCCCGCCCGTATCCACCGGATGCAGCGGCCCACTCTTCAACCACACGATACGCCATGGCTTCTTCTCACTCATCAAGGCCCTAAGTTGTCCTTGGAACGTTCTCAAGACAAGCCATCGCTATCCTCTTCTACCTATTCTCTCCAATACATCTGTGATTAAAATCTTCCCCGTCTCTCGGCTTGCTCCCCACTCATGTTCCCGCCAAAGTCTCCGCGTCACACGGCAATTTGCCTGCAATGAATCAAAGTTGGGTCCTGTCGGACCTGGCCCTATATTTGAACCACGGTGAAAGTAAGCGTTTTTGGATTAGGTTACGTCGGCGCGGTCATCACCGCGTGTTTCTCCCGTCAGGGCCACACCGTCATCGGTGTGGATACCGATGCTTTCAAAGTCGGCCAGATCAACGCTGGCAAATCCCCCATCATCGAGCCCGAGCTCGAGAAGATGCTGGGCGAAGGTGTCGCCGCCGGTCGCGTCAGTGCCACTGCCGATTACAAAGCCGCCGTCCTCGACAGCGAAGTCTCCATGATCTGCGTTGGCACGCCATCGAAGACCGATGGCAGCATCGACCTCACCTACATCCGCCGCGTCTGCGAAAACATCGGCGAAGTTCTGCGTGATAAACCCTCACGCCACATCGTCGTCATCCGCTCCACCATGTTGCCTGGCTCCATCGATGGCACCGTGATCCCCGCCTTGGAGAAAACGTCCGGCAAGAAAACCGGCCTCGGCTTCGGCGTCGGCATCAATCCCGAATTCCTGCGCGAATCCACCGCCGTCCATGATTTCTACAACCCGCCCAAGACCGTCATCGGCACGGAATCCGAAGAAGATTTCCTGAAGATCGCCGAGCTTTACGACGGCATTCCCGGCCCCATGGTCCATGCCAATGTCCGTACCGCCGAGATGGTGAAGTATGCCGACAATTGTTTCCATGCCCTGAAGATCGTTTTCGCGAACGAGATCGGCCGCGCCAGCAAAGCCCTCGGCTCCAATGCCGATGAAGTCATGCGCATCTTCTCTCTGGATACCAAGCTGAACCTCTCCCCCGTTTATCTGAAGCCCGGCTTCTGCTACGGCGGCTCCTGTCTGCCGAAAGACCTCCGCGCCATCGCTGCCGCTGGTCGTTCCTTCGGTGTGGAGCTTCCCCTCATGGAAGGCATCGGCCTTAGCAACGACGCCCATTTCAACAGCGCCTTCCGCTACCTGCTTGAGCAAAAGGAAGAACCCATCGCCGTCCTCGGCTTCGCCTTTAAGGCCGGCACCGATGACCTCCGCGAATCTCCCGTGGTCAAGCTCATCGAGGAACTCATGAAGGCGGGCAAGCAAGTGCGTATCTACGATCGCAACGTCTCACCCGAACGCCTCATCGGTGCGAACAAGAAATTCATCGAAACCCACCTGCCCCACCTCAGCCACCTCATTGTCGGCTCCGTCGAGGAACTGGTGAAAGGTGCCAAGATCATCGTCATCGGCAACGGCAACGACGAAGCCCGCGCCTTGCTCCCCAACTTGGGTCACGAAATCAAAGTGGTAGACCTCGTCTCCGGCGGTATCAAAACAGCCACCAAAGCCATCATCTGGCGCCCCTGCGCCTAACTTGGTAAGCAGCGCAGATTCTCATCGGCAGAACGGTGGATTATTTGGTCAGTCGCGAATTTAAAGACCGACGAAGCCTGAACCCCTTGCTGCCGGATTCCATCCGGCAGTAATTTGTCATCCGCCGTAGCCGTCAAATTCCCTAATTCACCATCTATTCCAACTCTTGTCTCGATGTTCGGAGTCGGGAGTTCGATGTTTCCGCTATCCCGTTTAACTCCGCATCCCCGCCGCTTCCGTCTCTTCGATAGCCGCCTGATGAGAATGCCGCGTATGATAATGCGGCGCCTTGTCGCGTGCCTTCTGCCCCAGACCACCTGAGAGAATCGTCCGCACCGTGTCCAGCAGGATGAACAGATCCAGCAACAGACTCATGTGCTTCATGTAATACAGGTCGTACTCGAGCTTCTTGCGCGTATCCTCGATGCTCGCCCCATACGGATACTTCACCTGCGCCCACCCCGTGATGCCCGGCTGGATCATCAACCGCTCTTGAAAATACGGGATGCGTTCCGCCAACTGCGTGACAAATTCCGGACGCTCCGGACGCGGCCCCACCAAAGACATCTCCCCCTTCAATACATTGAGTAACTGAGGAATCTCATCGATCCGGTACTTGCGCAGAAAATCGCCTACTGGCGTTACTCGCGGATCTTTATCTTTTGCCCATTGCACCCCCGCTGCCTCGGCATCAACTCTCATGGAGCGCAATTTCAGCATCTCAAATTTCTGCCCGAACCGCCCTGACCGCACCTGCCGGTAGAAAATCGGCCCCTTGCTCGTCAACCGCACCAGCAGCATTCCGATCAGGAATGGGATGGAGAGCGCCACCAATACCAGCAAGGAAAATACGATATCGAACGCCCGCTTCATCTTGCGGATATAAGTCAATCGCGGCGAACCGCTCGCTGCTAACAACCAGGCGGGCGTCACCAACACCAGCGGTATGAACTGGTAAAACTCCTCACACATGCTGATCAACGGCATCACGATCACCCCAGAATAACGCAACTCAGAGAACTGACGGAAGTTTTCCGGCGAGGTGATGCAACTCTCCGCACACACCACGCGCCTGACGTCTTGCCGACGCACGATCTGTGGCAGGTCGGCAATCTTGCCCAGCACCTTCAAGCCTTCGCCGGGATGGTAATCCGCCGCCGCGACCACGCCCACCAATTCCAATCCTGGCTCCCAAAGGCGACGGTTCAACATCAACTCATGCTCATCATCCAAGCTCGTCAGGATCACCACCATCCGTTCGCGAAAACTTTCTTCCCGGTGTCGTATATACGAATAGTACACCCCAAGACACACCACCGCGATCACTGCTCCCAGCGCCATCGCACCACGACCAATCCCAGCCACTTGGAACAGATAAAAGAAACCCAACATCAGCACTGCTGAAAGCGTCACCGCTCCGCTCACCGCCAGCACCCGGCTCACTGGATTGCTGGGGATGCCGTGAAAAGAGTAAAAACCGAAGATATACGCCACACAGGAATAGAATGCCCCCCCAAGGAAAATCCCCGCCCAGTGATCCATTACCGCCAGCATCCACTCCTCTTGAAAACGCAGGATGAACGCCACCAAAAACGCCGCGATAAATATCGCCATGTCCACAACGAATCGTTGTGACACGCGTCCAAAATGTCGGCTTTCAATTCCGTTGGTTACCATAGCTTAATACGACTCCGCTAGTATCTAACACTTTCACCCTACGCTCTCACCCTCATAGAACAAGCAAAAATCACGCGGTATTGCATTTTGCCAAGCCCCTCCCTTTCAAGAACTTAAAAACCTTCTCTTTTTTCACGGATCAACTCAAGCCCAGACACGCCATCAAAGGAATTCCTCACTCCTTTCCGGTTCGAAATATCGGCAACCTCTGTAATGGCTCTGGTTTCTGTTATTTGTTATTTTGTCCCAATCCATGAGTGTGGCGACCAACTTCAAACCAAAACCAAACCGTTCTCGCGTATGGATTATTCCCATCACTGGCCTGGTCATCTTTGCTCTTTTGCTAGGCTGGCACGCTTTTAAGCGGAACCTTACCGAGCAGGAATTCGCCGCCCAGATCGCCGCCATCCGTGCCCAAGGCTATCCCACCTCCGCCGCTGATCTGGATGCCTGGTATCCCGAACCACCCGTCGCGGATAACGCCGCCCTTGTTTACGGTACCGCTTTCAACCAGATCACCGGCGTTCCGCCTTCCACCCCATGGTTCGATACCCAGTCCAGCAGCAACATCCTCTCTCGCACCAACCCCATTCCCCCTGCCGCCCGCTCAGAACTCGCCAGCTTGGTCGCCTCCAACCAAGCCCCCCTTAAACTGCTCCACGATGGCGCGCGTCTCCCCTCCTCACGCTACCCCATAAACCTCAGCGGCGGCTTCAATGCCACTTTCAGTCATCTCAATGGATTAAAAAATGCCACCCGCGTGTTGACGTATGAAAGCCTGGACCACGCATTGAATGCCCGCCTGGCCGCTTCCATTGATTCCCTCATCGTCTCCTTGCGCGTCGGCCATTCCTTGTCGAATGAACCCGTCATCATCTCCTCCTTGCTTCAATGTGCCGCCTATACCCAGACCGCCACTTCCTTGGAGAATATTTTGTCCCGCGCCAGCTTTGATCCTTCCACTGTCAAACCCCTGCTGGACGAAATCCTCCGTGCCGAACACTCCCTCCATCCCCAGCGCGCCTTCGCCGGCGAGCGCGCCATCGGTCTCGACGCCTTTGGGAACAGCGTCCAGATATTTGGAGCCAATATGAACTCCCCAGCCGCCTCTTCCAGCCCCTCCTTCGGCACCAAATTGACCGCCAGCGCCTATGATGCGCTCCTTAAAGAATCCGACCGCCGCACCTACCTGGAGGTCATGGAGGAATATATTTCCGCCTGCACCAACGAAGTCACCCGGCTGAATCCCGCCTTGAAAGAAGCCTCTGCCTCATTCAATCAAAAACTCGCCAACACATATCCCCTGCGCATGCTCCTCACGCGCATGATGCTCCCTTCACTGGAAAAGGCTGGAGAACGTCACGTGACGACCATCGCCCAACTTCGCCTTGCCCGCCTCGCATTGATCCTCCAATCCGGGCCACATCCCGAATCCCTGTCCGCTCTCAACGAAATCCCCCTGGACCCTTTCGATGGCAAACCCCTCCGCTACCGCCGCACCGAAACCGGCTTCATGATCTGGAGCATCGGCCCTGATGGCATCGACCAAGGCGGCAAACCCAGACAGAAAAACTCCGGCGACGCCTACGATCTCGTCTTCACCGTGGAAAAATCACCCTGACTTTGCTAACTCTGAAGTATGGAGACCACCAGTGCATCCACCAATTCCTGGTTTCGCCGCCACCGCTTCGCCGTCCTCGGTTGGGGCGGCATCATTCTGTTCACGCTGTTACTCGTCAGTTACACCCAATTCCAGAACTGGCGATCACGCCAGAAAATGGCGGCCCAGCTCGCTGCCATCCGTGCCCAAGGGCTCCCTGCTTCTACCGCAGAGTTGAATGCTTGGTATGTCGAACCTCCCGTCAATCAAAACGCCGCTACCATCTATTTGAGCGCCTTTCCCCTGATGGTCGGCATTCCGCCCACCGGCCCATGGTTCGATAGCTATTCCAAAAGCAATATCTTAAGCCGCACGAACCCTATTCCCGCTCTAGCCCGCGCTGAACTGGCCAGGGTGATCTCTTCCAATCAGAACGCCCTTAAACTGCTTTACGAGGGCAGCCAGCTTTCCACCGCGCGCTATCCAGTCAATTTGACTGCCGGTTATAACACCCTGTTGCCCCACGCTACCCAGCTCCGAGACGCTGTGCGTCTCCTTTGTTTGGAATCACTCCATCACACTGTGGAAAACCATCCACAAGCCGCCATTGATTCGCTCATCGTTTCCTTGAAGGCAGCTTCTTCTCTGTCCGATGAGCCGACGCTCATTTCGCACCTCGTTCAGATTGCTGGATATTTCACCACCTGCACAGCCTTGGAAAACATCCTGAACCGCACTGCCCTTCCTCCATCCCTCTTGAAGCCTTTGCTGATGGAGCTGGAGACTGCTGAAAACGCTCTCAACCTGCCTCGCGCCATGACGGGTGAACGCGCCATGGCCTTGGAAATCTTTAACAATTCGCAACGAATCGCTAAGGCTTCATTCGAGCAATCGCTCATCTCTTCTTTTTATGAAATCACCGGTTTGAATGAGCAGGACTTCGCCCTGCATACAGTGTTGATGGAGCAATCCATCGCCGCCAGCGGAAAGCCCGCTGAACAGATAACCGCCGCCTTCGCAGAAGTGGATAAAGCCCTGCGCATACAGGTTGCCGATGCGAAATTGCGACTGAGGATCACCCGCATCACCATTCCAGCTCTTCTCAAGGCAGGTGAAAGAAATGTGACGGCACGCGCGTATCTTCGCCTCGCCCGCGCGGCCCTGCTGCTGCATATCTACCAATCGGAACACGCCGGTGATCTCCCCGAAAACCTCACCTCCATCCCCGGCATTCCTCTCGATCCGTTTGATGCCAGCCCGCTTCGTTACCGGAAAACCGCCACAGGCTTTGACCTCTGGAGCATCGGTCCTGACGGCCTCGATAATGACGGGAAACCTCGTAAAAAAGGCAGCTACAAGGATGATTATGACATCCTCTTCACCGTAGAAAAAGCACCCTCACCTTGACCGTTGAGCAGCATGGAACCATCCACCCAAACAACCGGCTCCTGGCTCCGCCGCCATCGCCTCGCCGTCTTCGGCTGGGGCGGCATCCTTCTCTTCATCTTGCTACTCTTGGCGTTCAGCCTGTTCCAACGCCACCGCACTCAAGGTAAAATCAACACCAAGCTGGCCGCCATCCGCACCCAAAACCTGCCCACTAACCTGGCTGAACTGGATACTTTTTACACCCACATCCCCGATGCGGATAACGGAACCGTCTTGCTGCTACAATATCGGAATCACTACGTAGAATGGGACGAAATCTATGCTCCTTGGATTGGCGATCTGTCCTCCAACAGTGTCATGTACGTGACGAACCCCATCACGCCTGCGGCTCGTGCAATTTTGCAAGGCATCATAGTCAGCAATCAAACTGCATTGCGCCTCATCTACGATGCTGTCGCCAAACCAAAATGGCGCTATCCGGTGGACCTGAACCAAGGAGCCACCAATCTGTTACCCGACTTGATTGAGCCGAAGAAAATCACCAAGTTGCTTCGCGTAGAGTCTTTGCATCATCTCGCTGAAGGCCGGCATTCTGCAGCATTGAAATCTATCGGTGTTTCCTTCCAGGTTTCCGACTCCTTGGCTGGCGAACCAACGCTTATCTCTTTCTTGGTGCGTAATGCCTGCCTCAGCGTTTCAGAGAGCAGTCTTGAAATGCTCCTTCAACGGGATGGATTTCCATCACCTGATCTCGCCAGCCTGCAACAGATGATTGCCGATTCAGAAAGCAAAACCGATCTCCTGCGGATACTTCATGGCGAACGCACCTTTATCATTGGTTCATGGCATGAACCCGCTGGCCAGCAACTTTTCACTTCCTCCACCCCCTTCGATACTTGGCCACCTCCTCTGCAAAAATTCGGATGGGCCGTTTACGAAAGTGGCGGCGCTAAATCAGCCGACTTGCTGAACTTCCTGTACATCTGCGAAGAACTGGAGGCCATCCTTAAATTGGATCCAATGACTGCCTTACAACAAACCCGGACACTTGAAGATCGTTTCATACCATTAGGCAAGCCAAGCATGGATATGATCGCCACCGCCTACCTTACCCCCATCATGTTAAGCATGGTTGAGAAACATGCCGGATTGATCACCCGCCTGCGCATCACCCAAACTGCCCTCGCCATCGAACGTTTCCGCATGGAAAACAAGAGCCTGCCAAAAAAACTTGGCGAACTGACTCCTCAATATCTGAAAGCACCCCTTCTTGATCCCTTTACCCAATCTCCCCTGCTCTATCGCATCACCAAAAAAGGCTTTCGCGTCTACAGCACTGGCGAAAACGCCCAAGACGACGGTGGGTTCACTCGCTCAGAAAAAGAAACTCCAGAGAATGACGACATCGTCTTCACCGTGGAAAGGACCTCAGCCCGCTGAATCTTAAACAGCGTCGCCTTATCTGCGCTGATCTGCGTCTATCTGCGGTTGAAAATTCAGCCAACTCAATTCAGCAAAATCCCCCGCCGGATATACGTCGGCACATCCAGATCCTCACCCTTATGGATCGTCGGCTCGCTCTTCTCAAAACGTCCCTTAGACACCACTTCCAGCGGCAATTGTTGCTGGAACGCGCTCGCATTCTTCCGGCGCCGCCCGCCCTTCGCCTGCAAAAGCTCCTGTGTCTTCTCGGCAGAAAACTCCGGTGCCGGAGCCACGAAGCGTTGCGTATGCTGCAACGATTCCGCACGACGCAGGAAATGCGTCTGCATCTCCGGCGCATCCGCCGCCACACTGCGCGGTATCTCGATCTTGTCCGGCGAAGCAGGTGCATCCACCTGGAAACGCGACGCCACCAGCGTCACGCTCAAGCGCTCGTCATAATGTGAATCGATCGCCGCACCTAGGATCAGATGCGCGCCTTCAGCATGGCGGTTCACTTGCTCCATGATGCGGTTCACTTCCGCCATCGAAAGATCAGAACCGCCCATGATGCTCACCAGCACGGATTGCGCACCCGTCAGCATCTCGCCGCCTTCCAGTAGCGGACTCGCCAAGATCTTCTCCACGATCTCCTTCGCCCGTTGAGGACCAGTCGCCTCTGCCGTGGCAAAAAAACTCTCCGCATGACGTCCCTTCAAGGCTGAGCGCAAGTCCGCAAAATCGATATTGATCAACCCCGTCTGCGTCACGAGCCGCCAGATGCCGCGCACACCGTCCGCGATCAATTCATTCGTGAACTCGAACGTGTTCACCAAACTCGTGTTCTCATCGATCAACTGAAACACCTTCTGGTTCGGCAGACAAATGACACCATCCGCCTCAGCCTTTAAATGTTCCAAGCCCAGCAAAGCCTGCTTGCGACGGCGACTGCCTTCGCAATCGAACGGCAACGTCACCACCGCCAGCACCAAAGCGCCCGCTTCCCGTGCGATGCGTGCCAATACCGGACTCGCCCCCGTACCCGTGCCACCACCCAGACCAGCCACGATGAACACCAAATCCGCTCCCGTGCACATCGCCTTGAGCTGTTCCTCATCCGCTTCCGCCGCCGCTTGTCCCATTGCCGGATCACCTCCCGCTCCCAATCCACGCATGTCTGCTGCACCCAGCGAATGCTTGTCCGGCACCGGGCAAGCCACCAGTGCTTGCGAATCGGTGTTCAGCACCGTGAGTTTCGCGTCACCAGGCGGATTCACCAGCAACCGCGTCAACGCATTGCCGCCAGCACCACCCACGCCAAAGACACGGATCGTCAGCGCCTTGTTTCCGCTTATATCTGAGAAGTTCATACGGATATCAGTTATGGGTTAGCCGCGCCGTCCCGGCATCAACGAGCCAAAGGTTTCTTTGATTCCAGAGAACAGACTGCCCTTGCCCGTCTTGTTCTTCTGCTGCAACGAACCGAATTTCACCAACCCAATAGTCGTCGCGAATTCCGCCTGCTTCAGCGCATCGCTCAAACCGCTGATTGAGCAAGCCTGCCCCAGCATCACCGGCATCTGGAACACCCGCTCCGCCAAGTCTTGGATGCCCGGAATGCGTGCCCCACCACCACAGATGATCACGCCCGCGCGCAGATACTCATGCAACCCTTGCCGCGCTAAATCTTGGTCTATGAGCTGCAACGTCTCCTCGATGCGCAACGACATGATGCGACGCAGATGATCGCAATTCACCGTGCGCGCCGGCAGACCGACCTCATTGCTCAACGCGATGGATTTGCCGCGCAACGCATCTTCCATGATCGCCCCACCATGCTCAATTTTGAGTTGCTCCGCACGACCGAGCGGCAATTTCAGACCATACGCCAGATCATTCGAGATATGGTCACCACCCACCGCCAGCACCCCCGTATGCTTCACCACGCCGTTGTTGTAGACCACGTATTCCGTAGTGCCAGCACCCATGTCGATGACCAGTGCGCCTAATTCCTTCTGCGTGTTGTTCAACACTGCCAACGATGAAGCCAATCCGCCAAACACCACCTCTTCTACCTCGAGCTGCAATCCTTTCACCGTGCGAATCGAGTTCTTGATGCGGTTCAGATTGCCATGAATCACATGTACATCGATCTCCACGCGCGCACCGAGCATACCTACCGGATTCTGGACACCGCTCTGCCCATCCACCGTGAAATGCTGGCGGATGGCATGCACCACATAATTCTCTGCGGGCAGATTAACCGCCTTCGCATTACGCACCACATCCTGCACATCATCCTCATTGATCTCACGATCCGCCGAAACGACCGGATGCACACCATGATTGTTGAAGCCGCGGATATGGCTGCCCGTCACGCCCAGATACACGCTGCGGATCTCCACATCAGCCATCTGCTCTGCTTCCACGATGGCATTGCGGATATCCTCCTCGGTGACGGTCGCGTCCGTGATCTCACCCTTGCGCACACCGCGAGACTTCGATTGGCCGATGCCGATGACGCTCAGCGCGCCGTTCTCGTTCAACTCGCCGACGGCAGCACACACCTTGGAGGTGCCGATCTCGAGGCCGACTATGATGTTGGCGGAATCAAACATTCTTTTTGCGGGTTCGGGTGGTTTTGGGCTTGGGCGCGGGGATGGGCGCATCCGAGCGTTGCGCGTAAAGCATGGGGACGTTGTTCGTCACCGAAAGGTCCAGCACTCCCAACCGCTGGCCGACACGTTGCGCGTAATCAAACGCCATGCGCCAGCGCTGGAACTGCCCTTCAAAATCTTTCAATCGGAACACCACTTCATTCCCCTGCAAAGTGGAGACCTTCAGCACCTCCGGCTCCGAGACATCTACCTGTTTCAAATCTACTAAGCCAAACATCGGCGAATTCTCAAACGCCACCACCAGCTTCAACGCATCCTGGATCTGCGGCACTTCCAGCAGCTTGCCCGGACGCAATTCACTCGCTGGAACACCCGTGATTGTCGGGAACCATTCGCCTGCTGGAGTCGGTTCCGAACGCAGATTATTGCCCACCGGCAGCATCACAAAACCATTCGCATCCAGATGATAGATAAACGGCTCATAACGGTTGCTGTTCACCGGACGGCGCAACGTATAGACCTGCGCCACTGGCACACGCTCCGTAACACGGATGCGCAAGCTGGAGGGTAACACGCGCTCCACCGACACATGCTGGATCATCGGCGCAAGTTCCAGATAGTCCTTCACTTGCTTAAGATCGAGCGCGAGCAGATTGGCGTTCGTCTTGATTTGCGACCACGCCCGGATCACATCCGGTGAAAGCACACCATCCGTCTTCACATCCACCGTCTTGATGGCGAAAGCATCATTCTCATACACCAGGCGGTCCATGCACCACTCGCCGCCACGCCAGATCGCCAGGCCACCGATGATCAGCGTCAGGCACACCGCGATCACGCCGCTCGCCAGCTTCAGGCGCTCTTTACGCACCTGTTCAGAGCGCAGCTTCACCTCCAGCACGTTATCGCGCTTCAGCCGCCGGTTCTTAGTTTGTTTGCCAAAAAACATCATTGTCGTTCCTCAATTCCTCACCAGTGCCAGATCGACCATACGCTGGCACAACTCCGCATAGCTCAACCCAATCGCCGCCGCCGCCTTGGGCAGCAAACTCGTTTCCGTCATGCCGGGTAGTGTGTTGACTTCCAGCACGATTGGTTCCCCATTCTCCCGCACCATCACATCCACACGGGAATAATCACGCCCGCCGATGGAATTGAACGCCCCCAGCGCCGCCGCTTGGATGGCCTTCGTTGTCTTTTCATCGAACGGGGCCGGGCACAGATACTCTGTGCGACCCGCCGTGTACTTGTTCGTGTAATCGTAAGCCCCCTGCTTCGGCCGCACTTCCACCACCGGCAAAACCTGTCCGCCAAGAATGCCCACCGTCGTCTCGCGACCCATGATGCGCTCTTCCGCGAGCACCTCCGTGTCATGCTCCAACGCCGCTTTCAACGCCGTCGGCCACTGCTCTTTCGTATCCACGAATTGCAAACCCACGCTTGATCCCTGCCGCACCGGCTTGATCACCAGCGGCGGTTGCAAATGCGCAGGCATCAGTTCACCGGCTGATTGGAACACCGCAAAAGCTGCCGTCGGCACGCCCTTCTCCACGCACCGCTTCTTCGTCAGCACCTTGTCAAAAGCCAGCTTGCTCGCTTCCACACCGCAACCCGTGTAAGGCATTCCGAGCTTCTCCAATTCCGCCTGCACCGTGCCGTCCTCACCGTAAGTCCCGTGCAACGCGAGGAACACCACCTGAGTGCCTTCGGCCAATTTCCAGCCCGGTGCTTTCGGGTCCAACTCATCCACTTTGTGCCCCAGACTGCGCAATGCCTGCGCCACCGCCGCGCCTGTGCGCAACGACACTTCACGCTCGGCGGAAGGTCCGCCCAACATCACCGTGATATGCAACTTCCCGCTCATTTCAAATTAATCTTCCCCGATGATCTGCACTTCCGTGCGCATCTCGATACCGCGCGCCTGCCGCACCTTTTGTTTGATGACTTCGATCAACGCCAACACGTCCTTCGCCGTCGCTGAACCATCGTTCACAATAAAATTTCCATGCTCGGCAGACACCACCGCGCCACCCACCCGCGTGCCCTTCAAGCCCAGTTCATCCACCAGCTTGCCCGCCGGGATCACCGCCGGATTCTTGAAGATGCAACCCGCACTCGGTTTGGCCGGTTGCGATGCCCAACGCTTCTGGCTGTAGGCCTGCATCCGCCCGTCGATTGCCGTCGGTTCATCCGCTTTCCCGCACAAGACCACGCCAAGAGCGATATTGTCATCGAACAACGCGCAATGCCGGTATTCCACCGGCACCTCGCTTGCCGGACGCTCATGAATGTTGCCCGCGCGATCCATGAACCGCACCGACTCCACCACCGCGAACATCTCGGACTGCATTGCTCCCGCATTCATCCGCAAACCGCCGCCGATATTACCCGGAATGCCTTCCATGAATTCCATGCCTGCGATGCCGCGACGCTTCGCTTCCTGCGCCACATTCTTCAAGCGTGCACCCGCACCGCACGTCAGACGCAATCCCTCGATCGCAATTCGACTAAAATGTTCATGCGCCAAAGAAATCACCACGCCCCGGATGCCGCCGTCCCGGATTAACAGATTCGAGCCGCGACCCAGCATGAAATACGGCACCTTGCGCGCCTGGCAAAACCGCACGATCTCCGCCAACTCCGCTTCATTGCGCGGCTCGATGAACAAGTCCGCCTTGCCACCCACGCGCAAAGTCGTGCGCTTGGCCAAAGGTTCATCACGACGGCACAGCGTTTCCGGTGACAGCTTCGTCACCAATTCATCCAACGCGCTGGACTCAAATCCGCTCATGCCCGTCTTCAATTCTACCGCAAATTCATGCGCCGCCTTCGTGATGTCTCCCGCACCTAAAAATAGAACCAAGTCACCCGGGCGAAGTACAGCTTTAATCTGCTTTTTCAGGTCACCCAGTGTTGGCGCGAATTCCACCACCTGCCCCGTCTGCCGTACAGTATCCGCCAACAACTCGCCGCTCACACCGGGAATCGGCGGCTCGCTCGCCGCGTAAATCTCATTGATCCACAGGCAATCCGCCCGCTTGAACGCCGTCGCAAACTTGCCCAGCAGATGTTGCGTGCGCGTGTAGCGATGCGGCTGGAACGCCACCAGCAACCGTCCCTTCGCCAATCCCTTCAACGCCCGCAATGTCGTCTCAATCTCTTCCGGGTGATGCCCGTAATCATCGAATACCCGCACCGCCTCATCCCGATAAAGCTCCTGCTGCCGCCGTGCCGCGCCCTTGAACGGAACCAACGCCTTCGCGATGTCTTCCATCGGATGCCCCAGCGTATGCAGCAATGCCGCCGCACCCGCCGCATTGGACACATTCTTCTCGCCAACGAGCGACAGATTGAACTCGCCCAACCGCTCTTCCCCGCGCCACAGCTCGAAAGCGTTACTGTAAGTCCCAGTCGGCTTGCGTTGCTCGATGCGATACGTCGCCAGCGGATTGAATCCGAACGAAACGCTGTTCGGACGTTGAGCGAACATCGACACCAGCCGCGGATCATCCGCGCAATAAGCCACGAAACCACGCGTCTGCCCAGCGAACCGGTTGAACTCCTCGCAGATCGCATCCAAGTTCGCGAAGTAATCCAAATGTTCCTCATCCACATTCAGGATGATCGCGTGCTCCGGATGAAACTCACGCAATGTGCCATCGCTCTCATCCGCCTCGATGACGAAATGCGGAGTGCTTTCCCGATCTTCCACCGCAAACCCACTCCGCGCACCATTGGCCGAACTCACCGCCAAGCCGTTCAACGAAAACATCGCGTGCCGTCCCAGTTGCGGCACCAAGGCACCGACTGCGTAACTCGGTTGCGCGTTCAATTGCTTGAGCGCGAAAGACAGCAACGATGCCGTCGTCGTCTTCCCATGCATTCCCGCCACACAAATCCCGCGCTGCTGATGCAACAATGCTGCCAGTAAAACCGCCCGACGTACAATCGGAATCTCCAAACGCTCCGCAGCGACCAATTCAGGATTATCCAGACGAACAGCCGATGTATAAACCGCCAGCACCGGACGATGCTCTTCTACGATCCGTCCGGCGTGTCCCTCGTAGATGCGCGCACCCCGACCACGCAGTTGCCGCACTTCTTCGCCATCCGCCAGATCGGAACCGGAGACGCCGAAGCCGAGGTCCAGCAGGAGATGCCCGAGCCCGCTCATGCCGCACCCGCCTGCGCCCACGAGATGGACCGTCGCGCCCGCTGGTGCCGCCGCCAGCAATGCCGCCACTTCACTGGTTGTCAAACGCTTCACGCCTCTGCCTTATCACTGACGCCCCGTCAGTATCCGTCGGTTTAATTCAACGTCCTGCCACTGCATCCGCTGCTGCCGTCGCCCCAACGCCAGCACCGTTACTGAGCGCGCCACCACGCCTCAGCCGTATCGATTGCAAAATTGTTTCCGCCATGGTCGCCGCTGCCTGCGGTGTGTGCCATTTGGCCAACGCAAACCCGATCGCTTCACGCGTCGTGCGGTTCCCGATCAGTTCCAGCAACACCAGCTTCAACGCCTCAGGATTGCCGTCCTTCTGCTCCATCAACCGCGCCGCATTGCTGTCCACGAACGCCCGCGCATTATGATACTGATGGTTGTCCGCCGCTTGCGGGAACGGCACCAGCACTGATGGCAACCGCATCGCCGCGATCTCAGCCAGCGAAGAAGCCCCGGCCCGGCTGATCGCCACCGAGGCCGCGCCCATCGCCATCTCCATCTCGCGGAAGAAAGGATACACCATCGCCTTCACCCTCTGCCCCGCATACGCCGCCTTCACCCGTTCAAAATCTTCCGTGCCCGTCAGGTGCAGGTATTGCAGGTCTGGCGACATCAGCGCCAAGTTCGGCAACGTCCGCATCACCAACTCATTCACTCCGCGTGCGCCCTGGCTGCCACCCATGATGAGCAGCAACGGTTTCTGCGAATTGAAACCCAACGCCGTCTTGCAACCCGCCGGGTCCAAAGGCTCGAACTGGTTCCGCACCGGCATCCCCACGCTCGTCACCTTGGGTGATTTCAAGTGCGCTTCCGTCTGCGGAAACCATGTGAACGATTGGTCTACTTTCGGAGCCAACCACCGATTCGCCCGACCGGGAATCGTGTTTGAATCGTGCAAGAACGTCTTCGCCTTAAAACCCTTGCCCGCCAGAATCGGAGCCACGCTCGTGAACCCGCCCATCGCCAGCACTGCATGCGGTGTCTGCTTGCGGAACCGCGCCATGCACAACTGCCGCGATTGCCAGAATTTCCAAAAGAACTGAAAACATTTCCCTCGTTGCAGACCGATGGCCGGGAGCGTGACGATTTCCATCCCTCGCACCGCTTTCACCGCTTGCTGATCAACGTCCTTCGGCGACACCATCAACGTCACCTGACAACGACGCATCAACAGTTCCTCGGCCACTGCGAGACCGGGAAAGAGGTGTCCCCCCGTGCCGCCACAGGCGATCACGATGGAGGGCGTTGGTGTTTTGGCGTCCATCAGGTAGTTTGAGGCGTGCCCAGCGCCTCGTTCGGCAAATCGCTCGTACCTTTGATTTCCGCTTCCACCGGCGAAGGAGCTTGTCGCGCGACACTCAACAACAAGCCCACCGCCGTCAGCATCACCAGCAAATTGGAGCCGCCGTAACTGATGAACGGCAGAGAAATCCCCTTGTTTGGCAAGGCGCTTGTGACCACCCCGATGTTGATGAACGCCTGCAACCCGATCAAAAACGTGATACCCGTCGCCAGCAACCGGCCAAACGTATCCTTGGCCTTGCTCGCGATATAAACACCACAAGCCACGATGCCCACAAACCCGATCACCACACCGATCGTAGCGATTAATCCCAATTCTTCACCGATGATTGAGAGGATGAAATCTGTATGATGCTCTGGTACAAAGCCGAGCTTCTGCCGCCCATTGCCCAAGCCCAATCCACTCCAACCACCTGAGCCCAAGGCGATCATCGCCTGCCAGGCCTGATAACCCACGCCCTCTTTGTTCTCTTCCAGGTAGAGCCAACTGAAGACGCGCTTCATGCGCATCGGATCATGCCAGATGGAAAATCCGAGAGCGACAATGCCGACCACCACTGGCGGAACAAAGAAACGCATGCGCACACCCGCCACCAGCAACAGCACACAGGTGATCGCCGAAAGCAAAATGGCCGTGCCGCGATCCGGTTCGATGAAGATCAAACCGATGAGAACTGCAGCAAAAGCACCAGGAATGACCAAACCCTGTTTGAACCCCGGCATCTGCCGTTGAAAGCGCTCTCCATACCACGCGAGCATGAAGATGAGCGCGATCTTGGCGAACTCCGAAGGTTGCAGGCGCGCGACGCCGAGATCAAACCAGCGTCGCGCACCATTGATTTTCAGGCCGATGCCCGGGATGAGCACCAGCACCAGCATCACGGCTGCCAGAGCATAGAACCACCACACATACTTCTTCAGCTTTTGATAGTCTTGCGACGCTACAAAGACACACCCGATCAGGCCTGCCACACACCAGATCAATTGCATCACCAGATAGCGCGCACCTACCTGCACCGTGCTGGAGGAGTACAGCATCACCATCCCCAGCGAGAGCAAGGCGCCCACGCAGAAGATTAATATGGTGATGGCAGTTCTCATAGAGTGTGCGATCAGTTCGTGGCGGGAGGCAACGGGGTGATGGGGGATACCACTGGCACCGAGGCCGGAGCGGAGATCACAGGCTCTGGCGAGGGAGACGCAGCCAACTTGGAGACGACCTTGAGTTTCTGGCCCACATTGATGCGATCGGTCTTCAAACCATTGGAGGATTTGATGGCTTTGGCTGTTGTGCCGTATTTTTTGGCAATGCCGTAAAGCGTGTCACCTGACTTTACCTCATGTGTCACCGTAGTCGTTGAACCACCATTGGAGGACACCGCGACTGGTGCCGCCCCACCGGAAACCGTAGCGGGTGCCGGAGTCGAAGCAGAAACTGGCACATTGATTTTTTGGCCGATCTTTAGCTTGGCGGGATCCACGTTCGGATTCGCGTCTATGATCTTCTTCGTCGTCGTGTTGTTCTTTTTCGCGATCGTGTAGAAATTGTCACCTTTGGCGATCGTATATTGCTGCAAAGAAGGTGCCGGGTCCAAGGTGGTTGGCGGCACAGGAGCAATCACATCGGGAGTCATAACGACGCCCGGCGTCGGAGCGCTCGGCGAAACAGCCATTGGCGATGCAGGAGTAGCAGGCGTGGAAACAGCCGGCGCTCCCGGTTGAGCGAAAGGATCAACCGCAGGGGCAGGAGTGCTGCCGATCGGAGCATCCGTAGTGTTGGACGGGGCCAAGGCCGCCGGGTCCGTGTGGAACGGATCCGTAGGAGCAGTGGGTTGATCCGCCGTGATTTCGGGCTTCGGCTCGTCCTTCTTGCAGCCGCCTTGCATCAAGACGCCGACCAAGAGGACGACATGCACGGCGACGATGCTGAAAACGGCGACACGGACCTTGGACTTGGCCGTGCCAGACTGTTGTTGCAGGGAACCCTGCGGGACTAATGGGTTTGGGCTTGCTGACATAAGAGTTGGGCAGTTTTCGTTTTTTGGTGTTCGGGCTGGCAACCGGCGCGTTTTATTTCGATTTTCCTGCGCCAGGTGCCAAATTGTTTAAAGTAAAGGTCTATCAGTTCAGTTTATTCTTTTTCGCCGCTACCACTAATTGGGCGGCATTCTGTCCCACTACCAGCCATTGTGCGCTCAACATGCTCGACCGCTTGTCGAAACACGTCACCCCGGTGCTGATAGTTTTGAAACATGTCAAAGCTCGAGCAGGCCGGTGAAAGCAGAACAATGTCGCCAGAAGCTGCTTGTTTGGCAGCTTCAACAACCGCTTCTAACAGTGAATTTGTGAGCGTGCAAGGAGTAAACAGGCTCCACGAGGCACGAAGTTTTTCACGCGTCTCGCCGATCAAAAAAGCGTGCTTTACGCGCTTCGATAATTGAGGTCCGACGGAGTGATACTCGAACCCTTTATCGCGTCCTCCGGCGATCAGGAAAACGTTCTTATCGCTCGTCTTTCCGCCCGGCATCGTCTGGAGTGCTTTGTCCACCGCGTCGGGGTTTGTCGCCTTGGAATCGTTCACGTAACGCACTCCGTTGATTGCCGCCACCACCTCACATCGGTGCGGCGCAGGCACATAGCTCTTGAGTGACTTCAGGACCTCTTCCAACGGCAGCCGTAACACCCGGCTCACTGCCAACGTCGCCATCAGGTTTTCTGCATTGTGCGGTCCCATGAGGCGGCACTCTTCCATGTTCAGCAGCGGTCCGTTCCAGTTAGGCAACCGGCTGATGATCAGGCCACGGTCTAGGTAAATATCCGCATTTTCGTCCGCAGCGCTGAAGGTGATGACCTTCGACGGGATCTTCACACCGATCGCCTTCAGCTGCGCCAATGCTTCACTTTGCACGATGGCCCAATCGAACACCTGCTGGTTCTCGAAAATCTTCGCCTTGGCCCGCGCATAATCTTCCATCCCGGAGTAACGGTCCAAATGATCTGGCGTGATGTTCATCAACACCGCGATGCTCGGACGGAAATATTGAATGGCCTCCAACTGGAATGAGCTGACTTCCAAGGTCACCAGATCCAGCTCCTTCGTCTGCTCCACCACTGCCGTCAATGGCGTGCCGATATTGCCCGCTGCTACCGTGCGTTTCTGGCAATGCGTCAAAACGCGCTCGACCAGTTCCGTCGTCGTCGTCTTACCATTCGTGCCCGTGATGGAAATATTCAGACACTTGGAGTGTTGGTAACCCAACTCCATCTCGCTGATGACGTGCAAACCGCTTTCGCGCACTTGCTTAACTAAAGGCAACGTCGGCGGCACTCCCGGGCTCAGCACACCCAGATCAAATTGTCCCGTTGGCGCAGTCTGCGCACGCAACTGCACTTCCACGCCGATCGCGCGCAACTGGTCCGCCTGTTTCTCCAGGCTCTCCGAGGATGAGCTGTCCACCGCCGTGACCCGCGCGCCCGCCTTCTGCAGGAAATGCGCTGCCGCCAGCCCGCTCTTGCCCAGGCCGATCACCAAAACTGACTTGTCTGCCAGATCGTTCATCTGCTTTAACGGATCTTCAATGTGCTCAACGCCACCACGGCGCAGAGGATGCACAAAATGTAAAAGCGCGTGGTCACCTGCGATTCATACCAGCCCTTGCGCTCGAAGTGATGGTGGATCGGCGCCATCAGAAACACACGCCGTCCTTCACCAAAACGCTTCTTCGTATACTTGAACCAGCCGCGCTGGATCATCACCGAAGCCGCTTCCACCACGAACACACCGCCCGCGATCACCAGCACAAACGGCTGATGGATCAGCACCGCGATGATCCCCAGCGCACCACCCAGTGCGAGTGATCCCGTATCGCCCATGAACACCTGCGCCGGATGGCAGTTGAACCACAAAAAGCCCAAACCTGCGCCGAACATCGCCGCACAGAACACCGTCAATTCACCCGCGCCCGGCACATACGGCACTTGCAAGTAACCCGCGATCTTGATGTTACCTGCGATATACGTCAGCACCACGAACACCACGGAAACGATCGTCGTGCAACCGATGGCCAAACCATCCAGACCATCGGTGAGATTCACTGCATTGGAGCTGCCAACGATCGTCAGCACAATGAGCACAATACCCACCACCGCCGCCGTCACCGTGAATGGATTCATGATAGGATACTTGTAGAACGGCACCATGATCTCAGTGACCAGTCGTTTGGTATCCGGTAGCATGAACAGATACACTGCGATAAAAATGGCCAACCCGAATTGCACCACCAGCTTCACATGCTCCGCCGCACCCTTGCTATTTTGTTGGGCAATCTTTGCGTAATCGTCGTAAAACCCAAGCCCCGCCAGCACCACTACGGAGAGAAGCGTCAGCAGGATATGCTCATTCATCTGTGCCCAGAGCAGTGCGGAGATGTCTAGCGCCAGCACGATCATGAGGCCGCCCATCGTCGGCGTGCCCTTTTTGCTAAGACGCGATTTCAGGTCACCGCCTTCTTCCGCTTTGTCCAAGTAATCCTGACCAAACTTCAACTGCTTCAACCAGCGGATGACTTTCGGCCCCAGCCAAAGGCTGAGCAGCAAAGCCGTGATCGCCGCACCCGCGCTGCGAAATGTGATGTAACGAAAAACGTTCAGGAACGAAACGTATCCTTCCCAGGATGTTCCGGCGCTCGCTTTAAGAATTTCTTGTGTCAGGTAATACAGCATCCAAACCCTTTAACCCTTGCCCGTCATTTCCCGCGCCCGTCGCTCACCCAGCAGACGGATGGCGAAGCGTGGCAAACCCAACCGGGCCGCCAGGCGCGCCTGTCGCTCACTGCGCTCCGCAAGTCCTGCATCACGCCACTCCTCACCTTCAGGCGAAGTATGCACATGACTGGCCACGACTTTTGTTCTGCTCATAACGTATCTGTTTTAGATTTAACCCAGCGCTTCCAGCACCCGCTCCACGCGGCTGCTGCGCGAGGCTTTAACCAGCAACAGATCTCCCGGTTGCAACCACTGCTTGAGCTCCGCTGCTGCCACTTCTGTATCCGCACATTCTTTCACCAAGGGAATCCCGCCCACCTTGGCCGCACTGGCCGTCACCTGCCCCATTCGTCCCACGGTCAGCAATCCATCGATCTTCAAATCTGCCGCATGACGCCCCACCTCCGCGTGCGCTGCCGCAGCCGAGGAACCCAGTTCCGCCATGTCTCCGATCACCGCTACGCGACGTCCATGGCACGGCAAATCCACCAAGGTTTGCAGGGCTGCGAGCATGGAGTCCGCATTCGCGTTGTAACTATCATCCAGCACCGTCACGCCTTTGCGTTCGGATACTTGCAAGCGCATCTTCGGTGCGGGACATGCCGCCAGACCCAGTTTCAATTCCGCGCGACTCAAGCCCAGCTCCGCACCCACTGCCAAAGCCAAAAGCGCATTCGTGATCTGATGCCGTCCCAGCAACGGAATCCGGTAAACGCCACTGTACTCTTCCTTCGGCGCCGTGACTTCGATCTCTGAACCGTTCAAATCCGAACGCACGAGTTTGCCGTTCCAATCACCTTTTTCCCGTTGGCTCACCATCACCACAGGGCACGTAGCACGACGCAAGATGTGCTCCATCCACGGGCTGTCCACATTCACGAACAACCGTCCATCCGCTGGCAACAATTCCGCCAGTGAACCTTCTTCCTGCGCTACACCGACCAGATCACCAAAAAACTCCAGATGCTCACGACCGATGCTCGTGATGACGCCGAACTTCGGTTGAATCAGTTTCACCAGCGGTGCCAACTCACCCGGATGATTCGTGCCCACTTCCAGCACCGCCGCCTGATGCTTCACTGTCATCTTCAACATCGTGGCTGGCACTCCGATGTCATTATTGAAACTCGCCTCGCTCTTCAGCGTGGAAAACTTCTGCCCGAGCACCGAGGCGATCAGTTCCTTCGTCGTGGTTTTGCCATTCGAGCCCGCCACCGCCGTCACCGGAATGTTAAAGCTCTGACGATACGCCGCCGCGATTTGCCCGTAAGCAATGCGTGTATTCGACACGAGAATTAGCGGGCAACGATTCCACCCCGCTGCCACTTTCCCCTGCTCTGCCACGATGGCTGCAACACCTTTGCTCGCGACCTCATCCAGAAATTGATGCCCGTCAAACTTCTCACCCGCGATGGCTACAAAGACATCGCCCGCGCCCACCGTGCGCGAATCCGTACTGACGCCTTTGGCGATTCCCTCCGCGTTTCCTTGGATTTTCGCGCCACAGTTTTCAGCGATTTTAATCAGTTTTTCCATCGTCTCACTTAAGCGGCGGAATATCCCATCGCTTCCAATGTTTCCTGCGCATACACGCGGTCATCGAACGGCACCACCGTGTCCTCAAATTCCTGATACGTTTCGTGCCCCTTGCCCGCGATGAGCACCAGATCGCCCGGTTGTGCCATGCGAATAATCTCATCGATGGCCCGGCTGCGATCCAATTCCACCTGATATCCATCAGCACGTACAGAACGAAATCCTTCCTCCACCATCGCAGCGATGGCTTCAGGCTTCTCTTTGCGCGGGTTGTCCGTGGTGATGAACGTAAAATCCGCCAGTTCAGCGGCCACCTTGCCCATCTTTGCACGTTTGCCCGTATCGCGACTGCCACCGCATCCGAACGCCAAGAGCAAACGGCCCTTGGTCAACTCACGCATCGTCGAAAGCACATTGCGCAAGGCATCGTCGGTATGCGCATAATCCACGAACACACCGAAAGGCTGCCCCATGTTCACTGCTTCCAAGCGACCCGGCACCGGAGGGATCGAGGCCAGTGCGTGCTGGATATCTTTCACCTTCACTTCCAGCGCGAGCGCCGCACCGATCGCAGCGAGTGCGTTGTAAACATTGTGTCGACCGATCAACGGCAACTTGATGTCAAAAGTCTGCGTGTCCGTCAGAACGGTAAAGTTCGTCTCCGCTGCACCCAGCTTCACATTCACCGCACGGAGCTTCGCGTTCTCTTTCATGCCGTAGCTGAGATTTATCTCCAGCTCGGATTCACGACCGAGGCGTTCGCCAAAAGCGTCATCGATATTGATGACCGCCGTGCTCTTCTTGTCACCGGAGAACATGGGACTGAACAGCTTCTTCTTGGCCTGATAATAGGCCTCCATGTCCGTGTGATAATCGAGGTGATCCTGTGTCAGGTTCGTGAAGATGCAGACATCGAAATCAACGCCTTGCACGCGATTTTGATCCAGCGCATGCGAACTCACTTCCATCACACAAGCACTGCAACCGGAGCGCAGCATCTGCGAAAGCATCTGCTGTGTTTCCAGCGCCTCCGGCGTGGTGCGATGCGCCGGGATCATGCGATCACCCACCTCATAGCGCACCGTGCCGATGAGTCCCGTCATCTGTCCGGCCACTTCTAGAATCTTTTTGACGAGGAACGAAACCGTCGTCTTACCGTTCGTGCCCGTCACACCTACCATCTTCATCTTGCGGCTCGGGTGCTGGTAATAAGCCGCCGCCATGCGTGCGAGCGCTTCCCGCGTATCCGTCACCTTCACCTTCGCCGCCCGCAAAGAAGAAAATCCATTTTGTTCACAGACAATCGCTGCCGCACCACGATCAATCGCGCTGGCGATGTAATCATGCCCGTCCACGTTCTGCCCGCGCACAGCCACGAACACCATGCCCGGCGTCACGCGACGTGAATCATACGTGATGCCCAGCACTTCGCGTTGCAGGTTGCCCTCCACCCTCATGGGCTGAAGGTCGTTGATCAGTTCTTTGAGTTGCATGGCGGGTGCGTATTAGTGGCGACGCGCGGCAAGCAAGCCCGGCTTCGATTTCTGTTTGCTATCGGTAAATTGCTGATCCGGCACCGGCTTCTCCGGACGGAGATTCAGATAGCTGGCGCTACGCTCAGCGATGCCGTGGAAGAACGGCGCAGCCGTCGTTCCGCCGTAGTAACCGTTCTTCGGTTCATCCAGCACCACAGAGATGCACAGCTCCGGATTATCCGCCGGGAAGAACCCGATGAAGGAGGAGAAATACATACCCGGCGAGTAAGGCGGCTTCTGCGCCGTGCCCGTCTTACCGGCCACGGTGTAGTATTCCAAAATCGCTTTTGCTGCCGTGCCCTTTTCGGAGACTACGGTCTTCAAAGCAGTCACCATCTCACGTGCCGCCTCTTCACTTACCGCTTGGCGCACCATCTGCGGCTGATACTTCACCACCGCATGGCCTTGCGAATCTTCCAAGCGGTCAACCAGCATCGGACGCATCAGCTTACCTTTATTGGCGATCGCGGACATCGCCATCACCATCTGCAAAGGCGTGGAAGCAACTTCATGCCCCATCGGAATGCGCGAGATGGAAAGTTTGTTCCAATTCTTTACCGGATGCACGATGCCGCGGGCCTCACCCGTCAGCGGAATGCCTGTGCGCTCGCCAAAGCCAAAGCCTTTGACGTAATCATACAGCCCTTGCTCACCCATCTTGAAGGCGATCTTTGCGGAACCGATGTTTGAAGAGAATGTGATGATTTCCTCCACAGACAGCATGCCGTAACCGTGATGATCGCGGAGCAGCTTGCCGGCGTAATAGAAGCGGCCATTTTCACAATCGAACCGGTCATCCAAAGTCACCAGCCTTTCATTCAATGCTCCGCTCACCACCACAATCTTGAACGTGGAGCCAGGCTCGGACATGTCCGTGATGACTCGGTTACGACGATGCGCTTCTTGCGATGCACCCGGATCATTGGGATTGAACGTCGGCAACGTTGCCATCGCCAGAATCTCCCCCGTTCTCGGACGCACCACGATGGCAGATGCGCTGATCGGCGTGTGCTTTTTCATCGCTTCAGCCAATTCCGTTTCAACGATATGCTGGATGCCAGCATCGATTGTCAGCACAACGTTCAAACCATCCTTCGCTTGGATTTCCTGTTCACGGAAAGGAACCACTTCACGTCTGGCGCGATCCGTCTCCGTCATGCGCCAGCCACGCACACCGGCGAGCTTGGTATTCAGCACGCGCTCAATGCCCTCAATGCCGGTAGTCTCGATAACCTTATCGCCGTCCACTTCACGTTCACCCGTGCCGACGTAACCAAGGATATGTGATGCGAGAGTTTCATTAGGGTAGAAACGCAACTGATCATCCACCACATCCGGAAAAATCGCTTTGGAACGCAGGTTACGATAAAAACCCTTTTCCAACTTGGTGAGCGCCTTTTCGTCGATACCCGCAAACTTCATGTCCGCCATGGTGTCCACGATGGACTGCCAAGTCTCCACCTTCACCTTGCGCTTCAGAACGACGTAACGATTGGTCACCACGTTGCCTAGTTCGTTCGTGCGCAAGCGCGGTTGCAAACGTTGCAACAACTCAGACTCGTTTACCTCCAGCAAAGGAGCGATAGCGCGAGCGACTTCTGGGGCGTGTGTTCCGAGCAAGGTCGGATCGGCGCAGATGGTTTTGACGAAGACGCTACTGGCGAGAAGATTCCCCTTCACATCGCGGATCTCACCGCGACGGGGTTCAAGTAGGATACGGCGTTGCGTATTGTTCTTGGCCCAGTCACGCAGCTCATCGTGCCGCATGACCTGAAGGTCAACGAGGCGGTAACCCAGCGCGCAAAAGGCCGTCACCAGCAGGACTGCCAGTGTCAGCAAACGGCGATATGGTACCGAGTTGCGCATGATATGGGATACTAAATTGATTGCCGCCTGAAGCCCCCGGCCTTGCCGGACACTCGCAGACCACTGCGGCGAAAATGGATTTGAATGGCAGCACTATGGATTGATCGGCCCACCCTTGACCGTGGAAGCCACCGGACGCTCCATGGTCACCTGTCCCGTTTCATACGGCAGCTCCACCATCCGTACGACTTGCGCCGGCTGCACCGGCACCAGACCGAGCTGCAATTCCCGCACGCGGGCATCGATCACCTGCGGCGAGCGCATCCAGCGCAACTGGTCGTTGCGCAACTGATTCTGGCGCTTCAATTCTGCAAGTTTCGTCTCGCGCTCCTTCATCTCCTTGCCCAAGGCCCCGATCTGGCTCTGCTGCCAGACGAACCCGATCGCCGCTGCGGCGATGAACAGGCACAGCAGGACCGCTTTGATCGCTGGTCCAAACCGCACACCTGCCGCTTCATTTTTCCGATTCCGCGCCATCTTAAACCTCAAACTTTCTCCAGCACCCGCAGTTGCGCGCTTCGCGCCCTGGGGTTTTGGGCGAGCTCTTGCTCACCCGGTAAAATCGCCTTGCGGCTGACCCAACGCATCTTGGGCACACAATCCTGCCGCAGCTCGGGCACGTCTACATCCCCTGGAAACGTGTAATCCCGCGCCATTTCCCGGCCCCACAGTTTCACCGTCCGGTCTTCCAACGAGTGGAAAGTGATCACCGCCAGACGGCCACCCGGCTTCAACACTTCAAAGGCCGCCTGCAATCCCCGCTCCACGCAACCGATCTCGTCATTCACCGCTATCCGCAGGGCTTGAAAAATCTTTGTGGCTGGATGCGCCTTCCGCCCTGCCCGGGGCGACACACGCTCAATCAGATCCGCCAACTGCTTCGTCGTCGTGAACGGCCGGTCTTCCGTGATCACCCGCGCAAACCGTCTCGCCTGCGGCTCATCACCATATTCCCGAAAGATCCGCATCAACTCATCCGCCGACCATTCATTCACGATATTCGCAGCCGTCACCGGCTGCCGCGTATCCATCCGCATATCGAGCGGACCATCCGCCTGAAAACTGAACCCCCGCTCAGCCATATCCAACTGGGGCGAACTCACCCCCAAGTCAAAGAGCACACCATCACAACTACCCGGCGCCAACCACTTGCCCAACTGATCAAACGTCCCCCGCTGGATTTCCCAGCGCCCCGAAAATTCTGCCAATCTCGTCTTGGCCACCTCAACGGCGACGCCATCTCGATCGCAACCAAACAGCCATCCATTCGGGTTGCTGGCTCTCAATATGGCTGCTGCGTGTCCAGCCCCACCGAGCGTCCCGTCCACGTACCGGCCGTCCGTCCTGGGCTGGAGTGCCGATAGCACCTCCGCCAGCATCACCGGAATGTGGATGAAGTCGGTCACGTTGCATCGCCTTATTTCCACTTGCGACCCAAGCTAAACATTTTCGCAGTCAACCAGCTCCACGCGGCTGCACCCTTACCCTGCGGCTCCACCTTTGCCGCCGAGTTAAGAACCGTCGGAGCTTTTGGCGCCGCCAGTTCGAAATCCGTCTCGCTCAGGTCGTTCCGCATCACCTTCACCTGATCGAGTTTCAGTTCCCCCTGCTGCATGGCACCGCCGAACTGCGCCGCCGCCTTCTCAGCCCGCGCTTTCGTACGCTGACCAAACAACGTCTCACGCAACGTTCGTTGAGGCTGCGCAACAGAGGAGGCATGCGGCTCCAAGCCCGAAGACTCCGAAGCCGCACCGGTTCCTCCCCCGGGTGCATCCGGGAAAAGTGTTTTTTCTTCCGTCGCGCGGGACGGAGCGTCAAAGCGCGGCAAACGCTTCTTCTCATCCACCCGGAACGGACTGGGTTCATCGGATGCCCGCCGGACCGTCTTCGATGCAGCTAACAACGAACCTGTTTCCATAAGTTCAGTTCCTTTAGATAAGCTTGAACGCTTCCGACTGGAGCGCATCGTCCACCTTGGATGCCTGCTCCCAACGGTCCGGATTCCAGATCTCGAACCGGTCCACCAACCCGACAAAAATCGCTTCCTTCACAATCCCCGTCGCCTTCGCCATGTCTTCCGGCACACAGATACGACCGGACTTATCTAACGTAGCCGAGGCCGACTTTCGACCGAGCAACCGCCGCAACGACTCCGCTTTAGGATCCGCGAACGGCATAGCCTTCAACTTCACCACCAACTGCGCCATCTCTTCCGGGGGCAGGACCAACAAACACGCATCCGCCATCCCAGCACTGGGCCACAAGATCAAGGTCAACTCCACATCCGGCTGATGAGGACGCCACTTCGCCGGGACCTGAACGCGACGCTTTTCATCCACCCCATGACGAAAGGTCGAACTGTAATAGATCGGCGCTATGGTTTCGGTTGATGACATTGAACTAGAACACGAAGTCTGGGCCCATCATCCATCGCGTTCCCACTGCGCCCCACTATATCCCACTTTCCCCCACTTTAGTCAACTTTTAACTCACCCTAATTTTGCTCACCAGTTATTCACAATCAGCTTTATCGTGAGAGTAGGCCAAATAACTGCGCTTTCAGAAAGATACGGGGCTGAAAATTTTTAAAATTAAGTCACAGATAAAGAAGATTTAGCCCAAATTAGGATTCAAGTTACCGATAACGCAACAAATAGAGCCGTATTTTTTCGAAGTCGAAAACCCATCACTCACGCCCCACTGAAGTCCTAAATGTCGTTTTTAGGATACGTTTCGCCCCACTTTGCTCCCCAAAGATTCTCTTTTCCCCACCCCTATATTCCTGCTTCATTGCGCCGTGCCTGAGACAAATTTGCGCACTTTGGACTTTGATTACGAGTTGCCGCCGGAGCTGATTGCCCAACAACCAGCCCCGCAACGCGATCAATCGCGTTTGCTCGTTTTGGATCGCGCCACCGGTCAAAGAACCCATCGCCAGTTTCCCGATTTGCTCGAATACCTCCGTCCCGGCGATACCTTGGTGCTAAATAACTCACGCGTCATACCCGCCCGGTTGCGCGGAGTGAAACGCGGCAGCGGTGGACAAATCGAGATATTGCTGGTCGATGAGACAGCAATAAATGACTGGTGGGTGATGTTGCGTCCCGGCAAACGCGTGCGTCCTGGCACCCAGATTGATTTCACACAGCACGATGGTTCCCCTGCTCCACTGAGCGCCGAAGTGCTGGGAAAAAATGAAGAAGGCCACTGCCTCTTGCGTTTCACCTGTACTGGCAATGTCTTCGATGTGATCGATTCACTCGGGGAAATTCCGCTGCCGCCATATATCGCACGTGAAGCGGGTGCTTCGAGCGCAGCAGACCTTGAACGCTATCAAACCGTTTACGCACAAGCGCGCGGCTCTGTCGCAGCGCCGACAGCAGGGCTTCATTTCACACCTGAGCTTTTGGAAAAAATAAGATCGCTCGGAGTGAATGTTCATTACGTCACACTGCACGTTGGGCTCGGCACTTTCTCTCCGCTTAAAGTGGAAAAGATCGCCGAACACAACATGCACACAGAGCGTTTCGAGATCAGTGCCGAAACAGTAAGTGCGATCGAGAAAACAAAAGCGAATGGTGGACGTGTCGTAGCCATCGGCACAACTACTGTGCGTGTGCTGGAATCTGTCGCGGCACAAAATGGCGGCAAGCTCATTGCGATGTGCGGCACCACGCGCATCTTCATCTATCCGCCGTATTCATTCCGCGTGGTGGATGTGCTCGTCACCAATTTCCATCTGCCACAATCCACACTGCTCATGCTGGTGAGCGCCTTTGCAGCACCGAGAGAAATGCGCGGGCGCGATCTGATCTTGGAGACTTACAATGAAGCCGTGCGTGAAAAATACCGTTTCTTCAGCTATGGTGATGCGATGCTGATTGTTTGAAAGCAAGAAGACACGAATTGAAGAAAGACATACAAATGGCTGTTTTCAAATCTGTGTTTCTTCCGTGCAAATCTGTGGCTAAAATTTCCCCGTAACGATGCCCGCGAAATCAAAACGCCCGTTCGTGTATCTGAATCTCGCCATGACGGCGGATGGCAAGATCGCGACGGCGAACCGCGCCATTACCACGTTTGGCTCGGATAAAGATTCAGACCAGTTCTACAAACTGCGCTCCACTGCGGATGCCATCATGTCTGGCGCACGCACCGTGGATACCTTGCCTGTCACGCTCGGCAATGGTGGTGAAAAATATCGCAAGCAGCGCGTGAAGAACGGAATGGGCGATCATGCGCTCCGGGTCATCGTTAGTGGCTCAGCGAGTTTGAATCCTGACGCTGAAATTTTTAAACACCGCTTCTCCCCCATCATTTTACTAACCAGCAACAGTGCCCCGAAGAGCCGTCTCAAAAAACTTTTCCCCCTCGTGGATGACATCGGCCAATTCGGCGCGAATGAGCTCGATATCGTCGCGGCTCTGCAATGGCTGCACCAAAAATGGGAAGTGAACCGTTTCCTGTGCGAAGGCGGAGCTGATGTGAATGACCTGCTCTTCCGTGCGGATGTGGTGGATGAAATTAATCTCACTATTTGCCCCTTCGTCTTCGGTGGCCGCACAGCGCCTACATTGTCTGAAGGTATCGGCTTGCCCAAACTGGCAGAGGCGCGACAGTTCGAATTGAAGTCGATGAATCAAGCAGGCGACGAACTATTCGCCGTGTTTCGCCGGAAAAAATCCTCGTAATCAACTGGGCAGAAATCCAAGTTTCACTTCGATGCAGTCCGACGTACCGCCAGCCCAACCCACAGGGAACCAGCCAATACCGCTGGAGCCGGGACAGCTTGTGGGCCACGGTCGTTACAAGCTTATCAACATGCTGGCCAAAGGTGGCAGCAGCAAAGTGTGGCTGGCGGAAGATTCCCGACAAAGCGAAAAGGTCGCCCTGAAATTTCTTCCCGCTGAGCTGCTGAATGACGCAGCCACATTTCAGATGATGCAGCGGGAAACAGATAAGATCCGCAAATTCTCCCACCCAAATATCGTACGCATCTATGATCTGCATACGTCGCCCGTAGAACCCTCTTTCCTCGCGATGGAATTCATTGATGGCGACAATCTGCACAATCTGAGCGGGTACCAGCCTCATGGCATCTACACTTGGGAAGCTATCAAACACTGGGTGAAGCAATTGTGCAATGCGCTCACCTATGCGCATGAACAAGGCGTGATCCATCGAGATATCAAGCCGTCCAACCTCATGATCGATGCTCAAGGCCGGTTGAAACTGACTGACTTTGACATCTCAAAAACAGCAGGCGATCCCAAGCAGCACAATCACACGGGGCCGATCACCGGCACACCTGGTTACATGAGCCCACAACAACTGAGTGGCCATCCTCCGCATGTCACGGATGACATCCATGCATTGGGTGCCACGCTGTATGAACTACTAACCGGCCGCCGCCCCTTTCATTCCGGCGATATCCATGCGCAAGTGTTCAGCACCAAGCCAAAGCCATTGAACGAAACGCTGTGGGATCAGGGACTGACTAATAATATCCCATCAGACGTCAGCGCCTTGATCATGGCCTGTCTCGCGAAAGATCCCTCGATGAGACCAGCCAGCACCAAGCTCGTTGCTCAATGGCTTGATCTGGGCACGAGCAACTCTGCCAGCCTGGTTTCCGATGAACAATCACCCAGCACTACGTTTTTTACTATGGCGCGTACAGAAAAGATCATGTCTCACCTGATCACCGGTATCGCCGCCATAGCGGTTGCCTTGCTCGTGCTGGTGGTATGGTTGCTTGCACGCTGATTGAAATGAAATACTCGCACCCCATTTCAACCATGAAACGCTACGGGTTACTGTTCACGCTCCACTTCGTAATCCTGGCTCTGGCTCATCGCAGTCAAGCAGCCGATCTGCGCCTCGCCACCTACAATGTGGAAAATTACATCGACCATTCCACATCCGGTCGCGATGTGAAATCCGTCGAATCCAAAGCCAAGGTCCGTGAATCGATCAAAGCATTGAAGGCAGATGTCATCGCCGTGCAGGAGATCGGGCTTGAGTCGGCCTTGCTGGAACTCCGCTCGTCCCTGAAGGCTGATGGTGTAGACTATCCTTACTGGGAGCACGTGAAGGGTTTCGACACAAATATATTTGTGGCCGTGCTAAGCAAGTATCCCTTCACCGCCAAACGCCATCATACGAACGCAAATTACCTGCTGAACGGACGCCGCTTGCAGATGAGTCGTGGCATCGCGGAAGTGGATATCAAGGTGAACCACACCTACACATTCACCCTTCTCACCACGCATCTGAAAGCCAAACGCGCCGTTAGCGTGGCCGATGAATCTGACATGCGCGAAGAGGAAGCCAAACTATTGCGAGGTGTCATTGATGAACGGTTGAAGGCCAATCCCAATGCGAATCTGGTCATCATGGGAGACTTCAACGACACGAAGGATTCAAAGCCCATCAAGAACCTCATGGGACGAGGCAGAGTCAAACTCACTGATACACGCCCCGCAGAACGCAATGGAGACACTCTCCCACCAGAGAAACCTAGCTACGACCCGCGCAATGTCGCGTGGACACATTTTTACGGCGCTGAGGACAGCTATAGCCGTATCGACTACATCCTCCTCAGCCCCGGCATGGCGCGTGAATGGAATGCGAAAGAAAGTTACGTCCTCGCTTCGCCCAATTGGGGACTCGCCTCCGACCATCGACCTTTGGTCATCACCGTCACAGATGAAGACCGTTAGCCGTGTTCAATCGATCTGCTTGAGCAACTCCAAGGCTTTTGATTCAAACACCGCCTGCCATTCGGGTGCCACGATACAATCGCAATCTTCCTGTGCGTAACCACGATTGCTGCGTTGCTCCACGGTAGGCAGATAGTAGATATAGCCATTGGAATAGCCCGCCACAAAAGTGAACGGCGATGACGCCTTTTGCTTGATGCCAAGCCCCACTTCAACCGTCAGTTCCCCAGGAAATGTCACCAGTCGAAAATCACCGATCCGCAGCGCTGACATCTCTACTTCGACCGTCTTCGAGCCCACCGCCAGATTCTCTGCATGATGCTTCCTAAGCAGTGCCAGATTCACATTCAACCGCGTCAGGCGTTCCATCACCCGGATATTATCTTCATACGCTGCGAGCTGTTTGCGATTGCTCTCATCCAATTTCAGCAAATCATCACGACCGAGGGCTTTTTCATGCAGATAGCCTTGAGAATAATATGAAGGATATTCCGGCGACACCTTGTGCTGGATGTAAAGCGGCAGAAAAGTTTTGAAATTGATGTCCGTCGGTTTCAAGCCCTGCAGCAATTTCGTTTGTTCAGCCTGAATCAACCCCATCCGCCGCTCCAAATCCGCCCCACGAGGCAACTGCACTTTGATATTCACTGTTTTGAGCGCCCCATCACGCTTCGTTTCAATTTTCCTGACACCATCGAGCACGCTCAATCCAAGCATATTGCCTAAAGATTCCGCATTGGGCTGGCGTTGGATATCTTTGTAACGCACGGGATTGATATCCCCTCCGCAACCCTGCACGAAGAACGCCACCGCACCTCCACCTAATTGTTCCTCAATCAGTTTCGATGCAAAACCTGGATAGTCCGCCGTATTCCCCACATTCGGCGGATGCATGATCGGATGACATGCGAAATTGTATAATACCGCCAATGGATGCCCATCTTCTCGATCCACTCGCAAAAGACCGATCTGCGGATCAATCGGCCCCACACTGGCCACCTCTTCATCTCGCGGCATGGAATACGCGCGACGCATATCCACCACGCTGCCATCCTTCAGCTTCAACCGCCGGTTCTCGCTGATGCGCTTTTCCTCTCCCACTCCGGCACCGATCTTTACCGGCACCAAGTTCTTCATCGCTGTCATCACCGCTTCCACCGTCAATTGTTCGATGTCCGTGCGCACCACTCCATGACAATGGCTCGCATTGATCACCACACTGGCGGGCGGAATACCTAATTCTTGCTGCAGACGGGCACGAACCTTCGGCAGGAAATCATTTTTTATACGCCCGATTTCACCGATGGCAACCGCATCAATCGTGATGAGCACGACAGTCGTGCTCTCGCTCTTTACCACCAAAGCCTTCGAATAGAGCGGGTCATTGACTGGACCAGCAGCACGATCCGTGATGTCGACCTTGGCGACCCCAGCCCGAATTTCAGCTGCATGACTATGTAGCGCACAGAAGAAACAGAGAATGATTCCTGCAATGAAACGCCTCATGCCAGCAACTCCTTCACCACATGCCCATGCACATCCGTCAAACGGAAGTCGCGTCCCGAATGTCGGTACACCAGTTTTTCATGATCCATCCCCAGCAGATGCAACACCGTCGCCTGCAGGTCATGCACATGCACCTTGTCTTTCACCGCACCAAATCCGAAATCATCCGTGGCACCATGGATCACTCCACCCTTCGCACCACCACCCGCCATCCACATCGTGAATCCATGATTATTATGATCGCGACCAGCGGTCGGCTTTAACGCCGCATCCTGCGTCAGCTCCACAGTCGGTGTGCGACCAAACTCTCCGCCCCAGATCACCAGCGTCTCATCCAGTAACCCGCGCGCCTCCAAATCCGTCAGCAACGCCGTGATGCCTTGGCAACAATCATTCGCCAGCTTCCGGTGATCCCCCTCGATATTGTTATGGCTGTCCCACGGCTGCAACGTGCCATGCCACACTTGCACGAAACGCACGCCACGCTCCACCAATCGCCGCGCCACCAGCATCTGCTTCGCCTGCGGCGTCTCGCCATACATCGTGCGGATGTGCTGCGGCTCACGCCCGATATCGAACGCATCCGTCGCCGCATTCTGCATGCGGAACGCCATCTCAAACGAATGGATGCGCGCTTCCAGCGCCGCCTCATTCCGCACACTCTGATGCTTGCGATTCAACTGCTCCACGAACGACAACTGCGCCCTTTGCTCGTCTGCCGAAAGAAACGGATTCTTGAGATTCTCGATGAGATCCTGCGGTGCCTTGTCCTGCGTCTCGATGTAAGTCCCTTGATACGTTCCCGGCAAAAACGATGACTGCCAGTTATCTGCGCCCGCAACTGGCATCCCCTTCGGCACTAGCACCACGAAGCCCGGCAGATTCTGATTCTCCGTGCCCAATCCATACGTCACCCATGCGCCGATACTTGGCCGCGCCATGATGCTCGCGCCGCAATTCATCAACCGCAATGAACTCTCATGGATCGGCACATCCGTGTGCATCGAGCGGATTACGCACAACTTGTCCGCATGTTGCTCTGCTAGCGGTGAAAAGATCTCGCTCACCTCCAAACCGCTCTGCCCATACTGCTTGAACTTGAACGGCGAACCCAAAGCCGCACCCGTCGGTCGTTCCGTGGCAAAGTGCAGCGGTAGCCGTTGCCCGTGATACTTGTTCAGCATCGGCTTCGGATCGAACGTGTCCATCTGCGAAGGCCCGCCATTCGCTAAGATCTGGATCACATACTTCGCCTTCGCCGGAAAATGCGAGGGCTTCACCGCCAGCGGATGCGCCGTAGTCGCCACTTCACCCGCCAGCAAATCCCTCCCCCACATCGCCGCCAACCCCACCAAGCCAAAACCCGCACCGCACCGGCGCAACATCTCGCGCCGCGTCATGAACGCCTCCGGTTTCAATAATGGGTTCGGCTTCATATCAATCCACAAAAACAAATTCGTTCGCGATCAACAGGCCCTGCACCAGATTAACCCAGCGCTTGTTGCCCGCCTCATCCGTCGCGATCGGCCCCGCATACTCTTGTGCCAGTTTCAGTTCCTCGCGAGTCGGCTGACGTGAATACACCAGACGAAATGCCGTCTTCACTTTCTCCTCCGCACTGGCAGCTTTCACCATCTCCGGTCGTTTCAACACCGCTTCCGCCTGTTGCCTCGCAAACCCGCTATTCATCAGGTAGAGCGCCTGCAACGGCACCGTCGTCTCACTCCGCCGTGCGATGGATGTATCCGGATTCGCCACATCGAAATTACGCAACAATGCCGGAATGCGGAATCGGTCCGTGTGTCCATAGACTGCACGCCGCACATTCTTTTCATCCAATGCCGCACCACGTCCACCTATGCTCGTGTCCAGCTTGCCCGCCACTTGCAGGAGCGAATCCCGCAACGGCTCGAACTCCAATCGTCTCGGTGACATGCGCCAGAGCAATTTGTTACCTGGATCTTTCAGTAACGCCCGCTCATTGCCGGCGCTGCTCTGCTGCCACGTCGCCGAACTCAGGATGTAGCGATGCAACGCCTTCACCGACCACCCATGCTCCATGAACCACGACGCCAGGTGATCCAGCAACTGCGGATGCGATGGCTCCTGTCCCATCACGCCAAAGTCATCCGTCGTCGGCACCAACCCCTGCCCGAAGTGCTGTTGCCACACGCGATTCACGATCACCCGTGCTACCAGCGGATTCTCTTTGCTCGCGATCGCTTCCGCTAGTTGCAGCCGCCCGTCATCCGCATATGTGCGCCCATCCACCTTCGCCAGCACTTGGAGGAAACGCCGCGGCACCTGCGTGCCTACATTCTTCATCTCACCCCGTATGAGGATGTGCGGATCCAACGGCTGCATCGTCGCCTTCACCGCCATGGGGCGTTCGACAGGCGCCGTCGCTTCCAGCACCGCTAATTGCGTGCGCAAGCCATCGCCGCGCTCGCCATCGCCCCGGTTCACCAGTTCTTTCTCCGTAAGAAACCGGTGGATATCCTTGATCATCTCCTGTCGGTCACGGGGAGGCACTGGTGATTGCGCTCCAAAGATGATATTCGTGACATAACGCGCCTCCGGTGTATCCGCTTTAACCGCTGCTTGAACGATGCCTCCATACATCTCAGCCACCTGCAGCATCGTTTGCGGCTTGCGACCTTGGAAAGCAGCCACCACCGAAACGTGATAATCCCGCGGATGCCTCCCCATTTCCGACAAGACTTCCTGTGCTTTCTCAGCAAAACCTTCTCGCGGCAATATCATCAACTGATGCCATAACTTGAAGAACGGCTCTTTATTCTCTGCAGTTTGTCTTAACAAAGCCTGCCACCGCGTCCACGCCTGGTAATGCATCAATCCCTTGGGCGTATCCATCGGTACATAGCCTTCAGTAGTCCGATGATTGGGAGAAATGCGCACCTGATACTGCAAATATTCTGAGGCCAAATCGCGGAAATGCTGATTAGCTCGAGCCATGCATGTATCTACATGCGCATCGTATTCTTTCAGAATACGCGTCCGTTCTTTCTCGTATTTCTCCAGTGCCGCCGCATCCCCCGTGCGCTTCAGCTCCGGCAGATCCATCGGTTCCTGCACACTGCCGAGAATACCGTAGAGCGAGTAATAATCCGCCGTCGGCACGGGATCGAACTTGTGATCGTGACACCGCGCACACGAAACCGTCAGCCCCAGAAATCCGCGCGTGATCGTATCAATGCGATCATCAATCACCAGATTCGGCCCATCCTCATTGGAGCGAAATTGCCGGCCCACCGTCAAAAAACCCAACGCGCGCAAGTCCGCCTTGTTCTTTTCCGGCAACCGATCCGCCGCGATCTGTTCGCGGATGAATTGATCGAACGGCTTGTCCGCATTGAACGCATCGATGACATAATCCCGATACGTATGCGCAAAGGGAATGCGCCGCTCACCATCCACCGATTGCTCGATCGTGTCCGCATATCGCGCCACATCCAGCCAATGCCGCCCCCAGCGCTGTCCATACTCCGGCCGCGACAGCAACTTATCCACCAACTGCTCAAATGCCTTCGGTGACTTATCCGCCACGAACGCTTCCACTTCCTCATACGTCGGCGGCAATCCGACGAGATCAAAATATGCCCGCCGAATCAGCACCCGCTTCTCCGCTGGCAGACTTGGCTTCAACCCTTCCTTTTCCAACTTCGCCAAAATGAAACTGTCCAACTCCGTCTGCAACCACCGCTTGTTCTTTACCGAAGCGGGTGCCGGATTCTGCACTGGCTGATACGACCAATGCTTCCGCCCCTGCTCCATATCAATGGACTTCCCCTTGCCCAGCGGCTTGATCTCGGCAGCGAAAAGCCCGCCCATCGCGAGCATACTCCCCGCGACCAGACCGGCTATGATGCGCTTTCTCTCCATGCGAATTACTTAGACTTCAAACTGCATCGAAAAATTCATTCACAACACCGAATAACCATCAGCTATAAACAACACTTACGGCTCCATCACCCTCGCCCCTAGGAGGGGAGAGGGCCGGGGTGAGGGGCACCCGATTTAACCACAATCAGTTCATACCTTCTTAAATTTCACAATCCTCACTTCCCCCTCAAACTCACACATACTCAAACTCTCCTGCATGATCCGCAACGCCGCCTCTTGATCAAACCCACCCGTCCCTGCGCCAATCAATGGAAACGCCACCGATTTGTATCCCTTCTCCTTCGCGATCTTCATCGCATTCACCACGCAGTCCCGGATGATCTGATCCGAGGACCGCCACAGCATATTGATCCCCGCCACATGGATGATCGCCTTGAACGGCAACCGCCCCGGCCCCGTCACCACCGCTCCACCCGCCGGTATCGCCCCCATCTTCCCCAACTCTTTGAACGGCGCATAACCGCCCCGCTTCTTGATCGCCCCCGAAACACCCTGCGGCAGGAGCAACCACCACGGGATGATATTCCGATTCCACGCATTGACGATTACCTCGACTGACTGGTCGAGCAAATCGCCATCTATGACCTGCACTTTCATAACTTCTTGGTCAGGTCAGCAGCTAATGCCTTACATCCCCGTCTTCTTCTTCAGATCCGCCCAAAACTCATCCACGTTATCCTTCCGGATCTGCCGCGCCGGAATGTCGATGAACTTGTTCGCCGGAATCACCTCAGTCTTGCCGTTCAGGATATCCTTCAACACCTCCACCGATTTGTAGCCATACATATACGGATTCTGCACCACCGTCCCGTGCACGTAACCCTTCTGGATACCCGCCAGCGTTTCATCCGCTTCATCAAACGCGATCACCTTCACCTTGCCCAATTTACCCGCACGATCCAACGCCTCCAGCATCAGAGGCGGATTGTATGCGAACAGTCCCACCATACCGTCGATCTCAGGATAACGCGCCAACGTATCCTCCACATTCGCCTTCCCCTTCGCGCGATCAAACTGGTCCGTCAACGTGCCGAGAATCGTGAAACCATTTCCCGTCAGCACCTTGTCCGGCGCATCGAAATTGTTCGGATTCTCTGGGCGCCCCAGCACCTCATCGATCATCCCTTGCCGACGACGCTTCGCGTTGTCCTGCTCCATGCGCCCGATGTAGATCATGATCTTGCCACCCTTCGGCAACGCCTCTTTCACCAGCGCACCGCACAAGCGACCCGCCTTGTAATTATCCATGCCCAGATACAGCAGACGATTCGCCTTCGGCGCATCCGAGTCCGCCGTGATGACCTTCGTATGCTCCGCCGCCTTGCTGATCATCTCCGTCTGGTTATCCGCATCGATCGGGCTGATCGAAATGCCATCAATGCCTCGCGTCAGCAAATCTTCAATGATCCGTTTCTGATCCCCGATGCCCTCCGCCGGCATATACATGGAACTGTCCACGCCCAAGTCTTTCCCCGCCGCCTTCACCCCCGCCTCGCAAATCGTCCAGAACGACGCCACCCCATTGCTCACAAACGCGATCTTATGCTTCTTTCCCGCAGCCGCCGGAGCCGCTGAACCACCACTCGCACTTGGAGAAGCGCCCTGCTGCGGTGCCGGTTGACTCGGCTTGCAAGCGCTCAAGACCAATACACAAGCCAACGCCAAAGCGTTCGCGAAAAACTTCGGTGAATTCATACGCAACTCCATAATCATTTCATCTCCATTTGGCGACTAAGAAACTCTTCAGATCTTCAATTTTGCAAGCAAGGTCCACAATTTCTCTTTTCCTTTATAGGCAGGCCGAGCTTCGGCTCACGCCACCGTCATCCCCCCATTCACATGCAGATTCTGCCCCGTGATGAACGATGCCGCATCACTCGCCAAGAACACCACCGCTCCCGCCACATCCTGCGGCACACCCCAGCGATTCGCCGGGATCAGTGCGCGATAACCATCCTTCAATTCCTGCGGATCATTCTCATGCCGCTCCACTGGAATCCACCCCGGCGCGATCATGTTCACCGTGATCCCATGCGGCGCGAGTTCACCCGACATGCTCCGCGTCCACCCGTTCTGCCCACCCTTCGCCGCCACATACGCACTGAAATTCGGCACCCCCCGCGCCACCACTTCCGAACCGATATTGATGATGCGCCCCCACTTCTGCTCCTTCAAATGCGGCAAACACGCCCGCGTCAGCAGAAACGGACTCTTGATAAAGAAATCCAGCATCGACTGATAAAACGCCCAATCATACTCCTCGATCGATTTCTGCGGCTGCGCCGGCGTCGCATTGAAAACCAAAATATCGATCGCCCCCAACGTCTTCGCCACCTCATCGACCAACCGCTTCACCTCCCCCTCATCCACCACACTCCCCCGAAACAAAGCCCCCTCGCCACCCGCCGCCCTGAACTCCACGAACGCCTGCTCCGCCCGCGCCTGATTATTCGCATAATTCAAAGCCACCCTCGCCCCCGCCTGCCCCAGAGCAATCGCCATAGCCTTCCCCAGCCCAGTAGTACTCCCCGTCACCAAAGCCACCCGCCCCGTCAGATCAAATCCTTTATTCGCATTCATATTAAAAAATCTTCGTAATCGTCCTCGAACCCCTCATCCCGTAACCGCGGACGTCAGTCCGCGCTAACCTCTCTCTCGATGTTCGATGTTCGATGTTTCCTTTCATTAGCCCGCCGGTGCAACCGGCTCCTTCGTCATTCGGATTTCGTCACTGGTCATTTACGCCAGTATCTCCTTCACCACATGCCCATGCACATCCGTCAGCCGCATATCCCTGCCCCCGAACCGATACGTCACTCGCGTATGATCCAGCCCCAGCAGATGCAGCATCGTCGCGTGCAGATCATACATCTCCAGTTTATTCTCCACCGCTTTGTAGCCGTATTCATCCGTCGCACCGTAGCTCATCCCGCCCTTCACTCCACCGCCCGCCATCCACACCGTGAACCCAAACGGATTATGATCCCGCCCATTCGTCCCCTGCGCGAACGGCGTCCGCCCAAACTCACCCGCCCAAATCACCAGCGTCTCCTCCAGCAACCCGCGTGATTTCAAATCATGTAAGAGCGCGCCGATCGGCTGATCCACCGCGCGCGAATTATTCTCATGCCCATCCTTCAAGTTCCCGTGCTGATCCCACCGATCTCCCGCCACCTTCGGACACGTCAGCTCGATGAACCGCACCCCGCGCTCGATCAATCGCCGCGCCGTCAAACATTGCCGCGCAAAGATCCGCGTCTGCTCAAATGGATGATCAAACCCATAAAGTTTTTTCAGCGTCTCACTCTCGCGCTGCAACTCCATCAACTCCGGCACTGCTGATTGCATCCGAAACGCCAGTTCGTAATTCGCGATCGCGGACTCGATGGGGTCCAGCTTCCCCATCCGCTCCACCACGCCGCCGTCCAGTTGCTTCAGCAACGCCAGCTTGTTCTCCTGCAATTTCGGCGTGGCTTCCGTCGGCAGAATATTCGCCACCGGCTTGTCCGCCGCGCGAAAGATCGAGCCCTGATACGTCGCCGGTAAAAAGCCGTTCGCAAAATTATCCAACCCACCCGGCGGAATCAGCCCGCCATTCAACACCACAAACCCCGGCAGATTCTGATTCTCTGTCCCGAGACCATAATTCACCCACGCCCCCATGCTCGGCCGTCCCGCGAGTCCCAACCCCGTGTGCAAAAAATAATTCGCATTCGTATGCTCGGAAAACTCCGACGTCATCGATCGGATCACACAGATATCATCCATGTGCCGCGCCACATGCGGAAACAGCGCACTCACCGGCAACCCGCTGCGCCCGTGCTGTTTGAATTCCCACAGACTCCCCAGCGTGTTCCCGTTGTCGTTGAACTGCGTGGGCTCCATCTTCATCTTGAATGGCTGCCCGCTCTCCGCCTGCAACCGCGGCTTCGGATCAAACGTATCCACCTGCGATGGCCCGCCATCCATGTAGAGAAAAATCACATTCTTCGCCCGCGCCTTGAAATGCGGCGCCAACACCCCACCACCCGCCTTGCCCGCATCCGGTGACGACACCACCCCGAAGGCCTTGTCCCCCAGCAACGCCGTAAGCGCCACCGCCCCAAAGCCATTCGCACAACGCGCCAACATCGTGCGCCGCGTCATCGCCCCCGCCATGTATCTTCCACAATGCATACAAAATCGTCGTCGTTCTCGTTCTCGCTTCGTTGGTAGGGCTGGCTGTCCTCAGCCGGCCGCCGCCGAAGCATCTGCACTTGCTAATTGCATCAGCCCTTTATTACGACTACCGCTCAACTTCCCTCTCCTCTCAACGAGGAGAGGGACGGAGGGTGAGGAGTGAGCACGCCTATCGCTCTCACGCCATCACTTCCCCTGCATCTCCTTCCTCGGCACCGGAATACGCCCCCGCATACTCATCACCTCAGTCTTCAATTCACTCACCTTCACCAGATTACCCGTCCCCTTCTCAGCCTTGACTGTCGCCTTCCCCATCGCCTCCGGCAGATCCAATCCCACCGGCAAACCCGCATACCACATCCCCTGATGACTCTGCACCGGCAACCGTCCCCGCCCTGCATAACTGATCGTCATCACCTCCGCGAACGCCGTCTCCTTGCTGAACAAAATGATCGTCTCCCCTTCCAGGCCCGTCGTCAGATCACAATCACCAAATTCCTTGTTCGCCTGAAACCTCACCGTCTTGGTCTCATCCCCTTTCCAAGTCGCCAGAATCTTCCCGACGGCCACCACCTTGCCACTCTCATTCGTCGAAAGACTCTGCACCTTCACCATTCCGATAAACCCGCTATCCCGCACCAACTGTTCCAACGAAACATTGGCCACCTTGGCCTGAGCCGAATCTGTTGAAAGCAACAGACACAGAACCGCGAGCACCATGCTCACACTCTTCCAAGTCTTTCTTTCACCACTATTCATAGCCTCACCATCTCAGGTTAAAGTTTCCCGCGTTATCCTTATTCTCGCTATATCACGTACAACTAAACAAAATTCACCTTTCACACCCTCATCCAACCATCTTTCCTCTCACCCCGTTAGCCCTATATGCGCTATCTGCGCTACTTGGAGACAAAATCTCAAACTCTTCCATCCGTGTGATCCGTGTTCCATCCGTGGCTACCTATTTGATCATTTGTCATTGTGGCCTCCGGTGCAACCGGTTCCTTCGTCATTGGTCATTTTCTCAATTATTAAACACAAACTCCTTCACATTAAACACCACATGACACAGATCCGCCCACACCCGCACATCCTTCAATCCCGCCTCCCCGCTCACCCCATACTCACCCGCCTGCACCCGTAAAAACTCCATCGCTCTCTTCAATTCCTCAACCGTGGCCCCGCGCCCAAAAGCCCTCCGATAAATCTTCTCCACGCGCGCTTCCGCTGACATCTCTTCCTTCAACAACCGCTCCGCCCACACCTTCGCCTGCTGCACCACGAACGGATCATTCATCAAGATGAGCGCCTGCGCCGGTACATTGGAGACCGTTCTGCGCCCCACCGTCGTCGCCGCATTCGGCGCATCAAACGCCAGCATCATTGGTGACAGAAAATTCCGCCTCACCTCAGTGTAGATGCTCCGCCGCCCATCCCCATCCAACGGCCCGCTCTTGCCTGGCCGCCCTCGCCCATCCATGAACTCCGTCAAATGGATCGCCACCGATGGCCCGAACATTTTCCTATCCAGACTGCCCGACACCGCCAGCACCGCATCCCGGATCGCCTCGCCCTCCAACCGCTTCACGTTCATGCGATGCCACCACTCGTTGTTCGGATCTTTCGCCTCCGCCGCTGCATCATTCGGTTGGCTCGCCATCTGATACGTCCGCGAAAGAACGACCTGTTTGATCAATCGCTTCACCGACCAATCACCAGTCGTGCGAAAATCCTCAGCCAGCCAGTCCAGCAATTCCGGATGCGACGGCACCTGTCCCAGCACCCCGAAGTTATCCACCGTCGGCACGATTCCCCGCCCCATCAGATGATGCCACACCTTGTTCACCAACACCCGCGCCAGCAGCGGATTCCCCTGCGAAGTCCAGTCCTCCGCCAGTTGCATCCGCCCGCTACCTTCTTCATAAATCGCGCTCACCTCACCGCCCAAGGCCTCCAAGTTACGTCGCTTCACCACCTCACCCAAACGCCTTGGACTCCCGCGCAAAAATACCTTCTCATCATACGGCGTCCCCTCCGTCAAAGCTGGCACCGTCACCAGCTCCCGAATCCCCGCCTCCACCTTCGCATACTCCTCCAGCAATCCTTTCAACTCCGCATCATCCCGCTTGCCCAAGGTGATCAGTTGATTGCTGAGCAATTGGTTGATTCTCCGCTGCCCTTTCAGAAAAGTGGTCCTCCCTTCCAACCAGTGCATCACCAAGTCATTGATTTCCTTTGCTACCGTTTCCATACCATTCTCTTCCGTCCCCTTCACTTGCGGCATCGGCACAGGCGCATCCGCGCTATTGCTGAAGAAGACTTGCTCCACCGCAAACCAATCATTCACCTGCCCGCCACCCGCCGCCGAATCAGCCGGTGACCGGTCCACAAATTCCAAAAACGCTCGATGCCCCTTCCACATCCGCACATCCATGCGATACCACTTCGGCGCTTCACTATTCAGCGTCTGCCGCAGATTCCCATAGATCGGATTACGGATCAGCGTGAACCCATCCACCACCAAACTCACCCGACTACCCGTTCCCGCAATTAGCAAATGAATGAAATCCTTCTCAATCGTGAACGCAGGCGATTGCAATGTCCCCTCCAGCCGTGGCGACACCTGCCCACTCGCCAAGACACCGCGATCCTCCACATACTTCACCGGTTGCTCCACCGTCCCCACTCGGAAATTATCCTGAGCAGTCGCCCTGATCTCAAACGCAGCCCCATTGGCCGACCAGCCTGTCGGCACTTGGTTTCGCGCGAATGCGAACTGGACATCAACCGGAGGAATAATCCAAAGCGCTTTATCTACCTGCAACAAACTGCTGTGGTCACCAGGCAACTGAACTTTCTCCTTACCCGTTTGCACCGCGATCCACCGCTTCAAAACCTTCGCATCCAATCCCCGCGCCTTCGCCACCACTCCCACCAAATCCGCTTGCAACAACGGCTGATTGTCCGCTCCAAAAAATTCCGTGCGATCTGACATCACCACATGATCCAGCCCGATGTTTCCCCAACTCCCCTTCACATCATCCACTACTTCGATCCGCGCCGTCTTCCCTTGAAATTCACTCACCTCAAATTTCGCTGCGCTCATGCGATTACTTTCTTTGCCCGTCACACTGCGCACCACCTTGCCCTCCAAGATCAGATTCACACACGTCTTGCCCGCATGCGCCCCACCTCCGACGAGAAAGTGGATATGATTACGTGTGATCGTGAACTCCGGCCCTGTCAGTTTGCCCGTGAAACTATCACTCTGGATCACCTTCCCCTCCCGCCGCGCATTGTGTGAATTGATGAACCCCTTGCCCACCGCACCCACATCACCCTGATACGTACCGATTTCCTTTTGCGCCACCGGCCCTTCACCAAACGCATCCCCAATCACGACCCATTTCCCAAAACCGCTCCACTCAAAATCAGCCAACACTACATCACCTGACTCCTTCGCCTTAACATCTGCCGGAACTTTCCCGCTCAGCACTTCATTCACAGCCAATAAATACTCCTTCACCTTCCAATCCGCCGTCACCGTCGTCTCTTTCAGCCGTGCTTTGATCTGCTGCTTGATGCCCTGCAACCGTTTCGCCTGCTCCAGCGTCGTCGTCAATGGCTCCACTTCCGCCAGCCGATACCGCGAACTCTCGATGATGCCGTACAGCGAGTAATAATCCTCATCTGAGATCGCATCGAACTTGTGATCATGACACCGCGCACACGACACCGTCATGCCGAGGAACGTCTTGCTGATCACATCGATCTGGTTGTCGATCAGCTCCGCCTGATGCAGCCGCACATCTACCGGCGAATGCACTTGTTGCGAGAGCCAGAACGCCGTCGTGCCGATGACCGATTCATTGAACCCATCCGCCGGATTGATGCGCGGCTGCTTCAGCAGATCACCCGCCAGATGCTCCTTCACGAACTGGTTGTACGGCACATCCGCATTGAACGCCCGGATCACATAATCCCGATACCGCCACGCATTGTGGATGGGATAATCGAACTCATGCCCCATCGTCTCCGCATAACGCATCATGTCCAACCAGTGCCGCCCCCAGCGCTCCCCGAAGTGCGGTGATGCCAGTAACTCATCCACCAACTTCTCCACCGCCTTCGGTGATTTATGCGCCACAAACGCCTCCACTTGTTCCGGCGTAGGCGGCAATCCCAGCAGATCAAAATACAACCGCCGCACCAATGTGCGTTTCTCCGCCGCCGGTGCCGGCTTCAACCCCTCTGCCTCCAACTTCGCGAGAATCAATCGATCAATCGGCAACTGTCCCCACTGCGCATCCTTCACCGTCGGCAACGTCGGCTTCTTGATCGCTTGCCACGCCCAATGCGCTTGCTTCCGCGCCTCCAAGTCGAACACCTCCACCTTACCCGCCGCTTTCGGAGCTGCCTCCTGCGGCCATGGCAAACCGAGCCGCACCCACTGCTTCAGGTCCTCCACTTGCGCCGAAGTCAGCCGCGTCTTCGGCGGCATCTGCAGTTCGGGGTCCGAGTATTCCACCGCCTTGATCAGCAAACTCTTCTCCGGACTCTCCGGCACCACCACCTTTCCCGCATCCCCACCGTTTAAAACCGCCTCGCGCGAATCCAGATACAATCCGCCTTTCACCTTGGCTGCCGAAACGCTGTGACATTCAAAACAACTTTCTACCAGCACCGGACGCACCTTTTTCTCAAAGAAATCCAACTGCTCCGCCGTGAACTCCGCCGCCGATAACGAAAGCCCCGCACTCCATCCTGCAATGGAAAGACACATCACGAATTTCGTCCAAACTCTCATCGGGCTTTCACAAATCTTAAAACCTCTGCTTTACAGCAATCAAGGCCACACTCCGTTTTCTATCATTCTTTTCCAGTAGCCGTGGACATCAGTCCGCGCTAACCCATCTCTCGATGTTCGGAGTTCGATGTTGGATGTTCGATGTTTTCCTAATTCACATTTGCTCCTCTCGCCGCTCCTCGTCATCATTTCTCTATCCATGAACCGCCGCCAATTCCTACATCGCACCGCTGCTCTCACCGCCTTGGCCGCTCTTCCGAAACTCAATGCCGCTCCGCCCTCTCCCCCCGGCCCCCTCGTCGGCACTCAACTCTACGGCTGGGGCCAATATTACCAGCGCGATGGCAAGAAACCCGCCGAGCACACGGAGGAGATCCTCTCCGCTGTTCGTGATTGCGGCTATGATTACGCCGAGACTTCCCTTGATTCCGCACAACCCGAGAACAACCAAAAGCTCGCCGATCAGATGAAGGCCAAGGGCCTCAAACCCTTCTCCCTCTACACCAACGCCGTCGTGTACGAGGACGACAAGTGGGAAACCAACACGCAGAAACTAATCAAAGCCGCCCAAGCCGCTCGCGAAGCTGGCTTCACCTCACTCACCTGCGATCCCGGCTTAGGCAAAGACGAAAAGACCGAGGCTCAACTCAAGACTCAGGCAAAAGCGCTCGAACTCCTCGGCACAGAACTTCGCAAAGTCGGCATGAGCCTGGGCATCCATCATCACACGCCCGCAATGCGCAGTAGTGCCCGTGAGTATCACTCCAACTTCAAACTCACCGCGCCGAACAAAGTCGGCTTCTGTTACGATGTCCACTGGGTTTTCCGCGGCGGCGTGAAACCGGATGCCGCTCTGAAAGACTACGGCTCACGCATCGTCTCCTGGCACCTGCGCCAAAGCCGCGAAGCCATCTGGTGGGAAGACCTCGATTCCGGTGATCTCGACTATTCCGCCATCGCCGCTTACGCCAAGAAAAACAACCTCGCCCCCTTCTACACTGTCGAACTCGCGCTGGAAAACGGCACGAAAATAACCCGGTCCGTCGTGGCGAACCACCAACGGAGCCGGGCTTATGTGAAAACCATCTTTGGTTGCTGACCCTCAGGTCAACGCCATCAAAATATCTTAGTGATGCGAGTGACCGGAATCGTTATTCCCGCCTTCTTTCTCGCTGTCCGAGATGAAGCGGTGCACGCCGAACATATACGCGGTCACCAAGGCAAACGAAATCACCACGATCACAATGCATGTCAGACTGATCATCAGCATAATATAAGTTTTGTTATAAGGATTTTCCGCCGCCTGACAACCCTCTTTTTGCCACTTTAGAACCTTCCTTTTTCCAAGATGGACCTCGGGGGACGAAGGAGTGTTTGCAGATCAGCCTCGGTCAACTCTGTCTTCACTGAGAACTTGGCACTCACCTGCTCATTAGCTTTTTTCCCACTAACGCCACCAAATAAATTCCGCCCAACAAAACCACATCCGTCGGCCCCACCGGCAGATCCTTCACATACGCCAGCCAAAATCCGAGAAACGCCACCACGCCACCCAGGATGGACGACGCCACCGCGAACTGCTTCATGTTCTTCGCGAACGGATGCACAATGAGTGGCGGCAACAACAGAAACGCGAACGTGATCAACGGCCCCACCGTTAGCACCGCAATGGAGATCGTGAGCCCGATCAACAGATAGATCAGCACATCCCACAACAGCACATTCTTCTTCAGCGTGATCGCCATCTCACGATCAAACGACACCAACAAAAACTCGCGCCGGAAGAGATGCAGCACAAGCACCACCACAGCCATCACCGTCCCTGTCAGCCACAGATCCCCATTGCTCACAGCGATGATCTGCCCCTTGAATAACTCCAGCCATCCCTTCTCCGCCGAAGGACATTTTGAAAGCAGCAACAAACTCACCGCCAGAGATACCACATAGAGCGCCCCAATCTGTCCCTCCATCGAGCCACGACCTTTCCGCTCCATAAATGCCAACCCAAAGATCGCCGCCAACGAGAAAATGATGGAACCTAAAATCGCCGAAATCTTCTCCTCCTCCCCATGAGCACTCCCGAAATGCCCGAACCACACATGCAAGGAAAGCGCCAACGCCACACCTGTCGAAGATATTTGCGGCAACGCCACCCCGAGGAACACCAGTCGCCGCAACACCAGAAAAACACCCACCAGCGGACACGCCAGCCCCACCATCAAGCTCACGTAAACCGAATTACGCAGCAGGAAATTTGGATCCAGTATTTCGCGTAAGGCTTCCATGGCTTCAATGGCTACCTGCCAGCAATCCCATCATCCGCTCCGCGCTCAGCAAATCGTTCACCGGTCCGAAGTGCGCCTTCCCCTCCGCCAACCACACCACCTGCTGCGCCAGTTCCCTCACCACCGGCAAATCATGATTCACCATCAAGATCGTCATCCCACTTTGGCTCAACTTGCGAAGCAGCTCCACGATCGCCCGGCTCGCCGCCGCATCCACCCCCGCCGTCGGCTCATCCAGCACTAAAAGGTCCGGGTTCGTCGCCAACGCCCGAGCGATCAAGATACGCTGCTTCTGCCCGCCCGAGAGATGCGAGAACCGCTCATCACAAAACCCCAGCGCATCCACTTCCTTCAAGCACTCGTTCACCCGCTCCTTCTCCTGCCTCGGCACACCCTTACCTGCCGCCACTCGCGCCGAGACACCCATCTCCGCCACCTCACGCCCAGAAAAAAGATAGATCGGGTCCAGCGAATCCCGCTGCGGCACATACCCGATCACCGGCACCTTGCCCGCTTGCGCCTCCCAAGTGAATTTCCCGCCCAAAGCCGGAATGATCCCGAGAATCGTCTTCAATAAAGTAGATTTCCCCGCCCCATTACTCCCCAGAAGCCCAGTGAAACTCCCCTTGTTCAGCACGAACGAAACATCTGCCACAACGACACTCCGCCCATAACCAGCCGAGAGCCGGTCTAAAGTGAGCAAAGCATTCGCAGACATGTCCGAGCAGTATGGGAATGAAAGCGTAAGCGTCCAACCAAAAGAAAAACCACCCCTCGTAATCGTTCTCGTCCTCGATTCAATCCCCATCAGCCGCCCTCGGCTGCAACCTGTAGTGGGACAGGTGCCTCGCCTGTCCAGCCTCCCCATTCAATCATTCGACATTGCTCATTCCTTCGTCATTCAAGCTTGGTCATTCATCATTCCGTCCCCCATCTGTGTGATCCGTGTTCCATCTGTGGCTAAATAATCCCCTATCCCTTTAGCAATCTCTTCAACTCCCCCGCCGGATCATCCACCAGCTTCGCCGTCACCGCGAACCGCTTCACCTTTCTCGTCGGCAGCTTGAACTTCAGATCACGGAACACCCGCTCACACACCGTCATCAGCCCACGCGCACCCGTATTCTCCTCGGATGCTTTCAACGCCAGTCTGCGCAACCCGTCATCCTTAAACTCCACCTCGATGCCATAGGCCGCAAACGCCCGTTCGTATTGATGGATGAGACTGCTCTCGCTCTTCCGCAACACATCGAAAAGATCATCGCTATCCAGCCCATGGCACGCCACACGCACCGGCAAGCGTCCGATGAACTCCGGCTCCAAACCATAATGAACCAAGTCCGATGTCGCCGCCTGCGTGTAGAGATCATCCACACTCATCCGCGCCACTTTCGCCGGCTTCTCCGTCTGCATGAGGCGATGCTTGATAATCTGGTCCATCCCCGAAAAAGCTCCGCTCACGATGAACAGGATGTGCCGCGTATTGATCGTCTCTGCCTGCGGCACACCGCCACCACGCATCGCCTGCATGGCATTCTGAAGTTGCCCCGTCATGTCATTCGGCGACACCACCGGCACATCGCCATCCTCCATGAGCTTGAGCAGATTCGTCTGCACCCCGCGACCCGACACATCGCGTCCGCCGCTCTCGCCACGCGTCGCCAGCTTGTCCACCTCATCCAGATAGATGATGCCATGCTCCGCCTTCTTCACATCACCACCCACACGACGCAGAAGGTCGCGCACCAGATCATCCACATCCCCGCCCACATAACCCGTCTCGGAAAACTTCGTCGCATCCGCCTTCACGAACGGCACACCGATCAACTCCGCTGCTGAGCGGATCAGATGCGTCTTGCCCACCCCCGTTGGCCCCAAGAGCAACACGTTCTGCTTCTGATAAAACGGCGCGACATTCCCCTCCAACGTCATCCGCACATGCTGGAAATGATCGCACAACGCCACGCTCAAAACCTTCTTCGCCTCCGTCTGCCCGATGACGAACCGGTTCAGATGCTTCGCGATCTCATTCGGCTTGAGATTGAAACTGAACTCCGCCTTCGGTGCCGCTGCCGTCTCTGCGACACCATGCTTCGCCACCACCTCATGCTTGGTGCCACGCTTCCCTCGCACCCGTTTCGGAATCCCCGCCGTGATCGGCCCCAAAGCCTCCTGCTGCCCTGACTGAATATTCGCCATAAAATTTTCCTGATCCATCATCTCGTCGTCCACGAATGCTAGATTACGTCCGATTACATTACCCGCAAATATTTCACCAACCCTTCCCATCGTCCTCGATTCCCAGACAAACAAAAAAGGACGGCCCTCAATGGACCGCCCTTTTCTTAAACTCTTATCCCCCGCTTACGGCTTGTCATACTCCCCGATCGAACGGATCCAGATGTTCCGGAAGCGCATCGGGTTGTTATGATCCTGTAACTGGATGAACATCTCCGGCGCATGCGCCTTGTCATAGGTGCCGTTTCGTTTATGCGGCGTGTTCCCTTGATATTCCTTGCGATGATGCAGCACCACACCGTTATGGATCACCGTCACCGCCGCCTTCTTCTCGATCTTCCCGTCCTTGTCCCAGCGCGGCGATTCGAAAATGATGTCGTAGCTCTGCCACTCGCCTGGCGGCTTGCTCGCATTCACCAACGGGGGAGTCTGCCCATAAAGCGCGCCCGCCTGGCCATCCGGATACGTGGGGTTGTTGTAAGAATCCAACACCTGTATCTCGTACACACCATTCATCAATATCCCGCTGTTACCTCGGCCCTGGCTGTTGCCCTCCACCTTGGATGGCGTGGCGAACTCGATGTGCAATTGAAAATCCGCGAACTTCTCCTTCGTCTGGATGCTGCCGGACTTCGGCGCCACCTCCATGTAACCGTTTTCCACCTTCCACTTCGCCTCGCCACCATTGCCCGCCTGCCATTGCGACAGGTTCTTGCCGTCAAACAGCACCTTCGCATCCGTCGGTGCCGGAGCCAGATGGCTGAATGTCGCACCCGGCGTCACCACGCGCGGTTGCGCGCGCTCACCATCATGCACATGCCATTTTGTTCCCGGGATGATCGGCGTATCCTGATAACCGATGGGTGCTGCCGGCTTGGCCGGTACTGCAGGTTTCGTCACTTCCGCCGGTTTCACGGCATTGACCGGCTTCGCCGGTTTCGTTGCGCACGCGGTCATCGCTGCCGCCACTGCCAGGAGCAGAACAGATTTCTTCAACATACGTTTCGTCGTTAGTTAAAACAATTTGGGTGAGCGATTGTTTACTCCGTTCTCAGACGGCGCGCACGCAAAATCAATTCGGTCATTTCTCCGCCAGCTTGCCCGCCGTCGCGTAGATCTCCTGCGCCACGCTGGAGCCATCCGCGCCATCAAGGTTGAATTTCAGCTTGATCTGGTCCGCCGGCTTCATGTCCTTGATGGCCAGCACTACCGTTCTACCATCTGCTTGCAGCTTCGCGCCCGTGACCTCCAGCTTGTCATGCTTGCTCTGCTCAGGATTACTGACCGAAACCTCCGGCGAACCATACCCCCCCGTCCAGCGGTAGTTCCACCGCTCTACATTATAATTCTCCGCATCATTCGCAGACTTAGCATCCAAGGGCAGCGTGAACGTCACCGCGAGTCCTTCCGTCGTCACCTTGAACGCCACCGGCAACTGCACTGCCTTCCCCGTATAACGCACGCGATAAAACCCGCCATCCCGCGTCGCACTGCTCTGCCACCCCTTGAGGCCGCACAGGTAGAGCTGCCCATCCTTCGGATTGATGCGACCGCGCATGATGCCGCTGTTGAATTTCAACGGCAGTTGCACCATGGCCGCCTGCTTCGTCGTGTCCACATCGTTCAGCATCACTTCGAAGAGCGTGCACTTGCCATAGCTCATGAAGAGCAGTTTGTCCTTCAGAGGGCCGAACTTGTTTCCCGTCACCCACACCTGCCCGCCACTGGAATTATCCATGTTCATCGGCAACCACGCCACCGGATGATCATATCCTTCTGCCATCGGGGCGACCTTATCCCAAGCCTTGAAGCCCAAATCCTTTCGCACCTGCGGAATGCTCGGGTTCGCAATGAAGTTCGTTCCGTTACGTGTGAACTTCATTTCCTTCTGCGCCGCTGGCACCATGCCGTAAAATCCATCCTGCTTGATCCAGTTCAATTTGCTCGAGGGCATCCAGTGCCCCTGATTGTCGCTCACAGTGATCTCGTTGCGCGGTCCCACCGTCATGCCGTTCGGCGCGCGTAATCCCGTCGCGATGACCTCCAGCTTCGAGCCATCCTTCGAGACGCGGATCATGCAGCCCTGATGCGGCGATACCACCTCCGGTTCCCAGGGCGAACCTTTCGCGAAATAAAAATTCCGCTTCGAATCCGTATGCAGATCCAGGCAATACTCGTGGTAATTCGCCGTCACCACCGTGTCGTTGTTGAAGTTCTCATAAAAGTCCGCTTCGCCATCCTTGTTCAGATCGCGCAGACGCGTGATCTGGTCGCGGCCCAGCACGTACACCTGATCCTTCACGATCTTCAATCCCAACGGTTGGAACAATCCCGTGGCATAACGCTTCCATGTCAACTCCTCCATGTTGCCAGTGATGCCGGAGACCACCCACACATCTCCGTGGAATGTGCCGATCGCTGCGCGGCCATCGGAGAAGAAATCGAACCCACCGAAGAAATTCCTCACGTTGTAAGGATTCGTCGATGGCTCCGTGATCGTATCCACCACATACGCACCTTTGTCGTCTCCTTTTACGCCCTTGGTCTTGACCGTCTCCGTCCATGTGGCTGCTCCGCCTTTGATCAGATTGGGGATGTCAAAGCGCGTGGGCGGCAGCTTCGGTAACACCTCTGTATTTTTGTTGTCCTCCAGCTTTATCGTAGCGATCGCGATCCGCATCGGGCGATTCCCCGTCACCTTGCCCACCTTTAAGGCGACCAATCCATTCGTAGTACTCCATTCCACCCCCACCGCTCCGTCCGCCGTCAGCAGATGCTTCCGTTTCGTCTTTTCATCCGTCACGATCAAAGTCGTCCCCTTACGTTCCACCTTGGGATTTTCCACCGCCAGCAGATTGATGATCAGATTCCTCGCTGTCCTCGTAAACTGCAACGTCCGCGTGAAGATGTCGTAACCCTCTGATTGCGCGTAACCTGGCAATTCCAGCACTTCCATGTTTCCCACCGAATACTTGAATACCACCTCCCGCCCGTTCACATACATTCCTTTATAGTGCGCCCAGCTCTTGGGCAGCGGACCTTGCTGATTGGTGCGGGGATCACCGAATGTGCCTTTGCCATCCCACACTCCCGGCAAGGGTTTCATGGCAAACACCGCTTCCCCCTTCACCTGCGGCGGTGGCGGCCAGGCGATCTGCGTGAGCGTGTTGCCGAACTCCAGAAAATCACCCTTCCACGCCAGTGAAACGCGCATCAGATCCATGTCGTAGCACATGAACGCATCGCGCTTCTCGCCCAGCGTCACCACCATGCCCCGCATCGCGATGGCATCGCCGCCACTCGATTTAGGTCCGCGCACCGTCCCAGAAAAGACCGGTCCGCGCACCTGATCATTGGTATTCGTTTGGGCGTGAAGAGAAGCAGCCTGAAAAACTGAAAGGCAAATTCCGACGACAGCAAAACAGCGGCGTAGCGATATGTGCATATAGAGTGACGCCCCCTTTCATCCACGAAGCCCCTCTTTCCTACAAGCTGATTTCTTTCGTTAAATCGTCAAAACCGTTAAATAGTTAAACCAATGCACCCTTTCACGATTCAACGCTTTTAACAAATCACCGCTTCTTTACTTCTTCACCACCTGCACTGCCTGCTTGTTTCCGGCCCGGTAAAGCTCCTGCACCTCATCTGCCGTCAGAGCGCGGTCAAACATCGCGAACTCGTCCATGCGCCCGTTCCAGTTACGGAAATTTGCTCCGGAGCCGTAACCCACCGTGTTCCAGTTCGCGATCTCCATGTCCCCGATCTTCAAGGGCGATTTCACACCCGCCGACATCTCGTTCACCTGCACGCCATCCACGTAGAAGCGCACCTTCTTTTTCTCGCCATCAAACACTGAAGTGATCTGTGTCCATTGCCCGAACCGTTCCCGAGTGAAGATCACCGGGCTGCGATACGTCTGCTCATCGGTGCCCTTGATGCACAAGATCACCTTGCCGTCCTGATGGATTTGCCAATGCACTCTTCCGTCATCGAACCCGTCACCCATCATCAGCGAATTGTAGGAACGCTTCAGCCCGTCCACGCGGATCCACGCGTGCAAGGTCAGTGACTTGAACTCACCGGGAATGCGCGCACGCACGCGATCGCCAAGCGCCTTGAATTCCAAGGCGCGCTTCATCGGCCAACGTCCTTCCGTCCAGCGTGCGCCGATCACGGCGCCGTCTGATTCATGCGGTCCAGTGCTGCTCACATTGCGCAAGGTCCGTTCCTGCTCGGACGGCGGTTGAAAATCATAATACACCAGCAATCCCGGCCATGAGCGCCAGCGCTGGCTCGTCTGCTTCCACTCGGCGAACTGCCGCGTCTGCACGATCGCCTCCTTGGAATCCAGCTCACCGGGGGTCGCAAATGCCATAGGGTTCACCGGAATCGGTTCGATGCTGCCCAAGGTGTTCACCGCTACTGCTTCGCCTTTGATCATGTCGCGCGCTACAGACATCCCTTTGGGAGTCACTTGCACATGGCCTTCGAAGACGTGTGCCTCCGTGCGTTCTGAGGTTACATCCACGCCAAACGCCGTGCCGATATCCACGACTTTCAGATTCGGCGTCTGCACGGTGAAGCCGCGTGCCTGCGATGGCACATGCGCGCTCAAACGACCCTGATGACAATTCACTTCCGTGACCGAGATCAGATCGATCTCTGCCGGGCCTTCCACCACCACGCGTGCGCCGGAGTAAAATTCCAGTTCCGCGAACCCTTGTTTCAACTTCAGCCTGCCGGGTTCCAGCGGAGCTCCGACCGTGAACACCACATCTCCCGTCTCCCACTCCACATCGATGGCGCGGGATAACACCGCGATGCCGGTGGGCGCGATCTCTTCCACGTAATCCGGTTCGTCCGGCAACTCTGCGGTCGTGACCTTGGGAGCGAAAACACCACTCATCCAAAGCGCTGCGACGATCAAAGCCACCATCGCAAAACCTGCCAAAGCCCGGTGCCAGCCGGTCCATAGAGCGAACCAGCCCGTTGACGTTTCTTCTTGGGATGCCTTTTCCGCAGGAGTGACTGACGCCGTTGCGAGTTTGCGGCCCCATTCCTCTTCACCGAAGCGGCGCACTAATGCATTGAAGCGCGCATGTTCCCAGAAGATCTGGCGCGCTTGCGGCGATGAGAGCAGCATGCGCTCCAGCTCGGATTTCTCTTCCGGCGTTATCGCGCCATCCACGAAGCGGTCTAAAAGTTTTTCGAGGCGTTGCTTGTCCATACGATCACCCTGCTTTCGCCACTTTCCGGCTCACACATTCCCGCAACACCACCCGGGCGCGGGATAAAGCCACATACACCGCCTCGGCCGACCAGCCCATGATCTGCGCGATCTCCGCGGGCTTATGCGCCTGTTGATAGCGCAGCTCGACCGCACGACGTGCCTGTGGTGCGAGTTGCTCCAGGCATTCCGAAAGATGTTTCAAGCGATCTTCGCCTTCCTCCGGCTCCGGCTGACACGCGCAGAGGGATTCCAATACCTCATCCGAAAGGGCGGTCGGCGCGTTTGGGTTCTGCCGTGTGGCTTCCAACACCTTGAACCGGGCGATGGCACAGACCCAGCCCATGAAATTGCTGCCCGGCTGGAAATCCGCCGCCTTTTTCGTCACCGTGAGGAAAGTTTCCTGCAAAACATCATCCACCCGCCCGAAATCGGGCATGAGTGAGAGGATGAAACCGCGCAAAGCGGGCGAATGCTGCACAAACAGCATCTGCACCTGCGCCACCTGTTCTGGACCGGTTTTGGCCATGGATAGCTAGATTCTCTAGCTGGAGATGTTGGAAACGGGGGTGACCTTAGCAATAAATCCCCTGACCGCCAGCCCCTTTCACCAGCCATAAATTGCCCGAACGCTCCGGCAGTCTCCCTGTTCAACAAGTTCAGCCATGGATACTTACCTTGGTAACCTGACCGCTTTGCCACTTGAACAGCCATCCGTCTTCCGGCTAAATGACCTCATGTTCTTCCAAGGGGCGCGTAGTTTTTTACCACTGATGTTGGTCATCTGTCTTTTCGCATTTTCATACCCATCGAGTTCGCCTGCCGCAGTAGGTACTTACATCCCGCCGAAACCGGAATGCGTGGACTTTGCTCAAAGGGTGGAACGCGCGATGCAGACGGAGGGGTTGAGCGCCCTCTACCGTCACATCAGCTTCACTGCCATTGCGGAACGGGCGGTCCCCGGCTCAGACATAACTCCACGCAATGCCAATGCGCTCTTTTCCAAATACATCGCGGACATGAACAGCTACGCGGCCAAGATGAAAGGTCAGCAGGCTGAAGTGGCCTTCATGAATTATCGTCTCAACCGCACGTATCCAGAGCTGACGTTTCGAGTCGTTTACGCAGATGGCCACTTTGAATTCTACATCGCCACCATGGGTTATGAAGCCGGGCGGCTGGTCATCATCGATCTCTTTGATACCTACCAGATCGAACCGCTCACGGATCTCGTCCGCCGTCTGGCTGCTCCGCAGATCAAAGCCTCCAATCTCTCCCGCTGGAACAAGCTCTTCCGTCAACCTCCGGCGGCTGATTCCGATCCGTTCGATACCTGGCGGCTGGTCATCGCAGCGGCCAATGGCAACAATTACGAAGCCCTGCTCAAGCATCACGAGCAATTGCTGCCGGAACTGAAAGAGACGCCCACCATGCGCGCCCTGCATCTGCTGGCTGTTTCCAAGGTGCGCAAAGACCAATACCGCGCGACATGGGATGCATGCTTCCGCGATCTCAGCGATCAGACCGGCATGGTGTGCATGCTCCTGGATGCCTCCATGAAGGCGAAAAATGCGAAGGACGGCATCGCTGCCATCACCGCTTTGGAGAAACTTCTCGGTGAAGATCGTTTCTTCCATTTCTTACGCGCAGATTTCTTTGTGAAAGTCGGTGCTCTGGATGCAGCCTTTACCAGCACAGGTCAGTCTCTCGCCCAGTTCCGACGCTATGACTACCGCAGCCGCAGCTACCTGTATCTCTGCATGAACATGGAGAAATGGCAGGAAGCAGCGGTATTTTTGCGCGAACTGGAACGCGATACCGGCAAAGAATCCGTGGCCTTCCTCGCGGAGAACCCTCAATTCGCCAGCATCGCCAATAGCGACGCTTTTAAGTCATGGCTACGCAGTCCCATCAAACGCCGTTATGATCCAGAGTTGCTCGCTCGCGTGCAGAGCCAAAGTGGAACTGCTGCCGCCTACCCAGCTCGCCCAGTCCCGGTGTCCACTGGCACAGCACCAGTCCAAACCACCCCGTCAGCTCCTGCTGCTCCCTACACCTTAAAAGGTATCATCTATTCCAGCCGCCCCAGCGCCACCATCAACAACAAGTTCGTCATGGTCGGAGATAAAGTGGGTGCCGCCAAAGTCCTCACCATTGAGACCAACTACGTCGTAATCGAAGTGGATGGAAAACAGGAAAAACTGACACTGACAACCGACACTCCTTAGCTCTCGATATAAACAGTAACTGTTCATGAGCACATCCATCCGCTCTATCGACCAGCTCAATGCCGAATTGGCCAAGGGTGCAAGGCCGAAGTATCTCTACTTTTGGGGCCACACTCCTGCCAACGATGGCAGTGTCACCAAGTCCTGTTTCAGCCAATGGTGGGTCTCGCCCTTTGTCATTGATGGCATCACTTACCCGACAGCCGAGCATTACATGATGGCTTCCAAAGCCCGTCTCTTCGATGACCAAGAGGCTTGCGAACGCGTCCTGACTGCCAAGCATCCTAAACAGGCAAAAGAGATCGGTCGGCAGGTGAAAGGTTTCGATGACGCCGTTTGGAAGGAAGAACGATTCGGATTCGTGGTCACCGGCAACCACGCCAAATTCTCCCAACACGCCGACCTGCGCTATTTCCTCTTAAACACAGGCGATAAAGTGCTCATAGAAGCCAGCCCCTACGATCGCATCTGGGGCATCGGCCTCTCCGCCAGTGATGAACGTGCGGAAAAGCCTTCTCAATGGCGCGGACTCAATCTTCTGGGCTTCGCGCTGATGGAAGTGCGTGAGCGTTTGAAAGTTTAATGCCAGGTTTGCCGGTTCTGACAATCATTTCCCTCCGCCTCTAGTTATCACAAAGTTTGTTTGTGCTAATGGAAAAATCGATCTTCCACAGCGGAGGCGGCACATCTCCATGCTTCATTTTTAGGGGACGCGATAAAAAAGCATAAGCATTTTCTTCATGGTAAAAATCCAATGTCCCTCCGAAAATCTTCTGTAATTCATCCGTACTCATCCCGCGTCGAATACGCCCAGATTCGATCTCGCTAATGCACCACAAAAGCCTCTCAACTGATACCCCTTGTGAAGATTGAATTTCAGGAGCAGTCCGGCATCCCATCCCGGGAAGAATTACGAGCAAAGCACACACAATAATCCAGAAGCGCTTGGTATTTTTCACTTTGAACATATCCCGGAGCTTCCAACTTTGGTCTCTATTGTCGTGAATTGACTGGCTGTGGCTTATTCAGAACCTCTGTCATTTCTCTTCCATCGGCAAGCCGGCCAAAATCACCGCAGCCTTGTCCAGAACCCGGCATAAACTTTTGATTCATGGGACGTGGGCCTATGCTGCTATGAAGCGGTTCGGGTAAAAGACACGGAAAAACCGTCGCGTTTTTTGATTTCGCGGGGATTTTTCCGAAGAAGATGGAGCGAGCGAAGGGATTCGAACCCTCGACATTCACCTTGGCAAGGTGACGCTCTACCAGACTGAGCTACGCTCGCTTCCGTTCCGTAAAGCGGGGCAGATTAAGCGGCAGACCGTCCAAGATTGCAAGTCCTCTTTTAAAAGTTTTTTTACCCCCTTGGAGCGCGGCCTTCAGGCCGCCTAAATATCCTTAAGCAAATGAGGCTCTGATTCTTCCCTAAAGCATTCACCAGCAAGACTTCACCCAAATCCGGTTGAAAACAAAAAAGCGGCAGCTTCCGCTGCCGCTTTCTAAAATATCCAGAATCAACGACTTACTCGAAGTCGTAGATGTTCACCTTCTTGCACACCCGCTTGAACACCTTCTCCACGAAGTCGATGTGCAAGGGATGCACTTGGTAATCGTCCTGCGCCTTCTTGTCCGGGAAAACGAGGTTCAGGGCGACTTGATAGGTCTGATCCACCACGGGGCGATGGCTGCCGACCATCTTGCCAACGTGGAAATGGAGCACGCCAGGAATGGGGCGGAGATACTTCTCAGCGCCTTCGATGAGTTCATCCGCTGCCTTGGGATTGGCAGGGTCCGTCCAAAAGATCACAACATGTGAAAACATGGGGCGAAGCCTAGCGAAGACCTTTTTCCCTGCAATCGAAAAGCGGGCCAAGAAATCGGGGACCGTCAAAAGACACGAATTTCACGAATCCACACGAATTGACTCTTGAGATTTCTCTAGAGCTTGGAGCTTTGGACTTGGGATTTTCGCTCATTCCTTGGTCATTCACTTCACGTAGCCATTCGCGCGGAACCATTCGACGGCGTCGGCGAGGGCTTGGCGCGGAGGGGTCTGGGGGAGGCCGAGTTCGCGGACGGCTTTCGCGGGGCTGAAGAACATCTTGTACTTCGCCATGCGGACGCCAGCGAGGGGGGCCTTGGGCGGTTTGCCGGTGAACTTGGCGAAGAATTCATCGAAGTGCGCGGCGGTGTGAGCCACGAAGTAAGGCACTTGAAACTTCGGAGCGGGCACGTCGGTAATCTCCTGAAGAACGGCAAAGGCGTCTTTCATGGTCCAATTGCCATCCATGCTGCCGAGGATGTAGCGCTCGCCCACCCTGCCCTTTTCCGCAGCAAGGATGTGGCCGATGGCGACATCGCGGACGTGGGCCCAGTTCAGGCCGGTGTCCAGGTAAGCCGGCATCTGGCGGTTCACGAAGTCCACGATAACCTTCCCTGTGGGCGTCGGCTTCACATCGCGAGGGCCGATGGGGGCGCTGGGGTTCACGATGACGATGGGCAGGCCCTTCGCGGCGAGTTCGCGCGCGACCACTTCAGCCTTCCACTTGGAGAGCTTGTAGTGATTGCTCATCTGGGACTCGGCGACGGGCGTGGCTTCATCGGTGGGTTGCACCTGACCGTTCACTTCCTTCGGCAAGCCGATGCAACCCACGGTGCTGGTGTAAACGATGCGCGAGCAGCCCGCCTGATGCGCGGCGGTGAGGACGTTCCGTGTGCCGTCAACATTCGCGGCATACATGGGCGCGTAATCCGGCAGCCACAGGTGATAACTGGCCGCCACGTGAAAGGCCCAGTCGCAGCCTTGCAAGCCCTTGCGGAGCGACTCCACATCACCGACATCGCCCAGAACTGCCTCGTAATCAGCGGCCTGCAAGCCGCGCACATCCGCTCCCGGTCGCAACAGGCAGCGCACCGAATGCCCGCGCGCATTCAATTCATGAACGAGATTGGCGCCGATAAAGCCCGAGCCGCCCGTGACGAAACATTTCATTGGCGGGAGATGATTCGGGTTTGGGCGAGTAATTCAACCACGGATTCATCTGCATTCCCGTGGCAATCCTTGAAGTTATGGAATGGTTTAGAGCGGTTTCGAATTTAGCGTCATTCTGATCGGCGCATCGGACATCGGGAGAATACCCGGCTTGCCCTGGACGCGTTCTCACGCCACCTTGTCCGCACATGGCCCTGCATCGTCTCGTCATCGTGAGCGACATTCACTACGCCGGAGCCGCCGAACAGGCGCGCGGCAATGATTACGAGATGCAGGCCATCACCTCAGGTTTCCGCCGGTGGATGGTGCGGATGTGGCGGCATCATCTGTGGTTACGCGATCCCTTCGGACACAACCAGAAGCTCGATCACTTTCTCTCCGAATGCCCGCAGGCGGATTATGTCATTGCGAATGGGGATTACTCGTGCGATTCCGCGTTCATCGGAGTGAGCGATGAGGCGGCTTGCGCGAGCGCGGTGGAGTGTCTGGGCAAGTTAAGGGATAAATTTAACAGCGAGTTGCGCACAACTATCGGCGATCACGAGTTCGGCAAAAAGAGTCTCGGCTCTGGCAGTGGCGGCATGAAGCTGGCGAGCCTGAAGACGACGCGGGACACCTTGAAACTGCCGACGAGCTGGCGGATGGAGCTGGATAAGTATGTGGTCATCGGCATGACGTCATCGCTGGCGGCTTCGCCTTCATTGATCGGTGATCAAGCTGAGGATGAGCAAGAGGGCTGGCAGGCGGAACATCAGCAGCACATGTCGGAGGTGCGGGAATTGTTTCGCGGCATTGATTCCACACGGCGCATCATCCTCTTCTGTCATGATCCCACCGCCCTGCCCTTTTTATGGGAAGATGCGGAGGTGCGCCGGTTCATACCACAGATCGAGCGCACGATCATCGGTCATCTGCACTCGAACCTCATCTTCCGGCAGGCGACGCTCATGGCGGGATTACCCGCGATCCGCTTTCTAGGACCAACCATCACGCGCAACACGCAGGCGGTGAATCGCGCGCGTCTATGGAAACCTTTCAACGTGCAGCTCTGCCCATCACTGGCGGGCATGCAGCTCTTGCGCGATGGCGGCTACCTCACGATGGAACTGGATGGAAACGCAGGCGCTCCGGCGACAAGCCAGTTCCACAGCGTGCCGTGGTAAGTGAGTGAAGGCGGTTTATGTCTTCAGCTTTTTCTCGAGAATCTCGCCGACGAGTGCCGGGTTCGCCTTGCCTTTGCTCAGCTTCATCACCTGGCCCTTGAGAGAATTGATCGCGGCGACTTTGCCACTGCGATAATCCTCAACAATCTTTGGATTCGCGGCGATGACTTCATCGCAGAATTTCTCCAGAGCGCCGGTGTCGCTGACCTGTATCCACCCATTTTTCTCAACGATGGTCATCGGAGCAGCGCCTGTCGCGAACATCTCGGCGAACACATCTTGCGCGATCTTGTTGCTGATCTTGCCGGAGTCCACGAGATCCACGAGTTCTGCGAAGGAATCGGGAGCGAACTTCAGATCTTTCACCGTCAGGAGCGTCATGTCCGCGGAGTCGATGCCCATGGCGGACTGCTCGGCCATGGAGGCTTCATTCGCCTCGGTGAGTTTGGCGCGCAGGTTGTTGATGACCCAGTTCGCCACGCCTTTCGGATTCTTCGACTTCTTGGCGATGGGTTCAAAGTAATCGCCCAAGGCCACATCGTTTTTGAAGATCTCAGCGTCACCGGCGGGCAACTGATAATCCGTGATGAAGCGGTGTTTGCGCGCAAGCGGGAGTTCCACGACGCGCTTCTGCACTTCGAGGAGCCACGCTTCAGTGGGTTCGAACGGCATCAGGTCGGGATCGGGGAAATAGCGGTAATCGTGGGCGTCTTCCTTGCTGCGCATCTCTTCAGTGATGCACGCGACGTCATCCCAGCGGACGGTGGATTGCGTCAGCTTGCGACCGGCTTTGACTTCAGCGATCTGGCGGGGGATCTCATGCTCCAGCGCCTTGCGGGCACCGCTGAAGGTGTTCATGTTCTTGATCTCGATCTTCACGCCGAGCTCTTTGCTGCCCTTGGGGCGCACGCTGACATTCACATCGCAGCGCACCATGCCCTTCTCCATGTCGCAATCACTCACACCGCCGTAGGACAGGATGTCTTTCAAAGCGTTCAAGTAAGCGTAGGCCATGTCCGGGCTGGTGATGTCCGGCTCGGAAACGATCTCGAGCAACGGCACACCGGCGCGGTTGCAATCCACACCACTGCGGTTATCCAAATGAGAATTCTTGCTGACGTCCTCCTCCAAGTGCGCGCGGGTGATGCGGACACGTTTGAGCTCGCCCTCGTGTTCGAATTCCACATAACCACTCTGCGTGGAGGGCTGCGCGTACTGCGTGATCTGGTAATTTTTCGGGACGTCCGGGTAGAAGTAATTCTTGCGATCGAACTTCGCACGGCCAGGGATCTGGCAGTTCAGCAGGTAACCGGTAAGCACGGTGAGCTTCAGCGCTTCCTCGTTCGCCACGGGCAGGACGCCGGGCATGCCGAGGCAGACGGGGCAGACGTTGGTATTGGGTTCTGCGCCGAACGAGTTCGCGCAACCGCACCACATCTTCGATTTCGTTTTGAGCTGGACGTGTGTTTCCAACCCGATGACCGCTTCGTATTCCATAGGCACTTACTGCTTAATGCGCCGTGACTATGGCGAAAACGGGGCGGGTGTGCACATGAAATTTTTCAGGGAAAAGTGTAACGCGAATTTCGCGAATTAGCGCGAATATCCGAGGTTGCGTTTGGAGCGTGGCTTGAGCATTTGATGTTCATAGCGCGGAAAAGGTTACGGCAAAGCGGCAGCTTTGCCCCACCTTGATTGGCAGGACGGAGCTGCCGCTCCGGTATTGCTTTCGACCGCCCTTAGGTTTACGGCACTTTCAGGAGCATGAAGGAGTCGAGTTCGGTACCGCCTTCCCTGCCCTTCACATCGATGTTCAGGGTGCCGGTGGTGAGGGGCATGTTCGTGCCTACGGCGCGCCAGGTCCAGAGGTTCGTGGTGTGGGGGACAGACCAGAGGTAGTTCGAGCCGCCGTTGATGGAGAGGAAGAAGCTGTCGGAATTACCATTCTGCGCGCGGGTACGACCGAGCAGGAGGTAGTTGCCGTTCGCGTAGATAGGAATCTGGTAGTTCGCGATGTTCGTGGCTTGGTTGCTGCCGAAGGGTGAGGTGAGCGAATTACCGGTGACAGCGTTCACGTTGTTCGTGAGGACAAAGCCTGAATAAGACTCGGGCGAGAGCGAGGGTGCTTTCGCGGTGCTCGGGCGGTTCAGCCAGAGGTAATCGAGCTTGGCATTAGCCTCGCGAGCGTAGAGGCGCAAGGTGTGAGTGCCGGGGGTGAGATAGAAGCGGATCATCGGGCGCAAAGGACCGAAGGTGACGGGCTGAAATTCCCAACGGCCGCGCACATGCCAATCCACCATGGTGCCGCCATCGAGCTGCACATAGAAGCTGTCATCCGTGCCCGCGACGGAATGCGTGGAGCCGCCGAGGGCGTAGTCGGAAGCGTAGTCTACATTGAAGGTCCATTGCGCGTAGTTCGTGCTGCCGGTGATGACGGAGCTGGAGAGATAGGAGCCGAACGGGCGCTTGGCATCGGTGGTCAAGGCCATCGCACCGGAGCGTGTGGCGGTGGCGGGCTTGAACATGAGGCCGGTCATCTTGAGCGCGCCATCGAGTGTCGGGGTGTTGAACTCGCATTGCGTGCGATAGAGGCGCAGCGTGGATGGTGGCGGGTTGATGGGATTGCCGTTCGCATCCAAGCGTGGGGCATCGCGATAGGCGGGCAAGGTTTCCCAGCGCAGATAGTAATGTTGATCCGCGTAAGCCAAACCGCCGGAGCGCAGGCGCCGCACGCCCATGGAATCACCGTCATGCGTGTAATTGATCTCGGGTGTGCTGCTGTCGAAGTAGGCGTTCGGCGAGGTGGGCGTGTTCGCAGATGTGTAGGAGGCGGTGTTCGGGAAGGTGATCAGGACTTTGCGCAGGAGCATTTCATCCAACACATAGGGGCCACTGTTCGTATCGGTGACGCCTGCGGCGGTGACCATGGAGACGCTGACGGTAGCAAGGCCATCGAGAGGATCATCCGCGCTGAAGGTATTCCCCACGCTGCCGCCGGGCGGCAGGCTGCCACCGCCAGTGAACTCCCAACGCATGGAGGACGTAGTGAGTTTCACGATGTTCCATACATTCGATCCGGCGATGGGTCGCGCGGCATAGACCTGTGATTTCCCGGCGCTGTCGTACTTGTGATACGCCACGAGCGGCACGCCATCGCGATCAAAGGAGAGTTTCGGCTGGCCATTCAAGAGACCACCGAGCTGCGGGACGTTATCAATCGTCGTGAGCGACTGGCTGGGCGTCACAGGCAAGGTCACGGCGCGACCAAAGGCATCCGTCCAGTTCGTGAAGTTTGAGGTGCGCATGTAGGAGAGGCGATAGTTGCTGTCCGCACTCGTCGTGCCGCGCCACACCCAGAGGCAATGCACGTAACCGCCGTTCACCACGAAGTTCGGATACACGCTGTAATTGCCCGTCCAGTTGAACACGGCGGCACCACCCGTCGCATGGGCGAAGGTCTTGGGTGATGGAGAATATCTGAGCAGATGCCAGTTGCCCGATGCGTTACCCGTATGATTGCGATAGGAGAAGATGAACTCTTCTTTCGGTCCGAGGAAGAACCCGGGATACGTGGTGTCATTCTCCGTGGACGTGTTCACGAGCGTGGTGAGCTTGGTCATGAAGCCGTTGGTGAATTGCGAGGCTGATGTGACCGGCGAACTGGAGCGCCAGTAATTCATCGGGTTACGATGAAGGTTGCCGGAGAGGTGCAGGTAGCCGAGCGAATCCGTGGTGAGCGTGAGGTAATTGTGACTGTCCCAGCCCACGGTGGAGTTCAGCGCCACCTTGTACCATTGCAGGGAATTCATGTTCCGCGCGGCGAGCGTCACCTGTCGATACTGGTTGTAGTAAGCGGCGATCTGCACATCCTTCAAGGTGAGGAAGGAAAACCCGACAGAATGCCCCGACCACGCGGGATCGATATCCAACGCCGCACCTTTCGCCAAGGGATCGTTAGGGAAATCGTCATTAGCGGCACCGTGGGTGATGCGCGGGATGACGAGAGCAAAAAGCAATGATGCGAGGCCAAAGTAGCGGGAAACACAAGGAATCGTCATAATCAGCAGTTAGGTTTACTGTGGTTAACGCCCCATCATTTCAAATGATGCGACGGCACGACGTCGGCTGGCCAAGATTCGAAGAGATAAACGACGATCTTCCGAGCCAGGATAGCCGATAGATAAACTACAAGTGGTTACGGCAGGAAGGTAGCAGAGGTTCGAGAAAAAGCCAGACCGACACCCAACTTGGGAGCATCAACATGCGCCCTCACCAAAAGGGCCCGCGTTTCCCTTCTTGCGTCGGTTTTGAGACGTTGCTATCCATCGTCTCTTAATTGAGACGGTTGCAACCCCGTCCAGACTTTTACGTAAGATGAACGACATCGGTTCCTTGATCGATCAGGCCTGCGCGAAGCAGGACATGAACAAGCTGCGTCAGGCCTATCTGGCCCAGGACGAATTCGTGGTGGTGGAAAACTTCCTGCCGCCCGAGGCGATGCAGCTTTGGGATGCGCAGCTCGATCCGCTGAAACCGCTGATCCATCGTAACTACATCCCGAAGCACAAAAAAGGTGGCAGCGTCTCCTACGGTCAGGTGGCGGAGAAGGCTCCGGCGATGACCGCGATCTATCATCAGCCGAAGTTCATCGAGTTCCTGCAAAAGCTCGTCAACGAGAAGATCAAGGAATGTCCTGAATCTGACCCGCATCGTTGCGCGCTCTACTCTTACACGGAGGAAGGCGATCACATCGGCTGGCATTACGACACGTCGTATTACAAGGACCGTCGCTGGACGATTCTCGTAGGTTTCCAAGACACGTCCACTTCCCGCCTGCTCTGCCACTTGCACACGCGGAACAAGGGTCATGAAGTCGAGAAGCTGGAGTTGCAGGTGAAGCCCGGCACCCTCGTAGTCTTCAACGGTGACAAAGTCTGGCACTCGGTGACGCCGATCAAGGCGAACGAGCATCGCTACATCATCTCCATGCAATACGTGACGAATGGCGACATGAATCCGTTCATGCGCTTCGTCTCGAACATGAAGGACGCGATCGCTTACTTCGGCTTCAAGGGCGTCTTCGCCGGGAAGTCTGCGGGTAACACCGCCCGTAATTGAGCACGCCCTCACCCATCAAGTTTCCGGCCCTGCTGATCTGCGAACCGCAGACGGCCGGGCTGAAAATCGCCGCCCTCACGCTGCTGGACCGCCTCGTCGTAGCCACGCATCGTGCGGGTGCGGGACCGATCACCATTGTGTGCGCTGGTGAAGTGCCTGCTTTGAAACGCGCGAAGGCGTTGGATATTCCCGTGACGGTGGTAAAAGAAATCCCCGAGGTGCGAACAACCTCGCTCGTCGCCACGACCTCACTCCATGTGCAAACCGCGGATGTGAAACGCCTCATCCAAGAAGGCGGACACCTCCTCACGAAAGACGGGACGCCGTTGCCGATTGGATTGTTACCCGCGCTCAGGCAATCGCTACCTGAGGAGTTGAACAAGCTCACGCGCATTACCGCGCAAGGTGTGGCGTATGCGGTGACGGATGATACGAGTGCAAAGGTGGCCGAGAAAGCACTCTGGGCCTCACTGACGAGTTCCGCAGATGGTTTGGTGGATAAGTTCTTCAATCGCCCGTGTGGCCGACCGCTCTCGAAGCTGCTCATCCACACGCCCATCACGCCGAACATGGTTTCGATCATATCGATCCTCACCGGTGTGATCGCCGCTCTGTTCTTCGCGCAGGGAGACAGCCGCTCCATCATCATCGGCGCAATCCTCTTCCAGATCTCCGCCATCATCGATTGTGTGGATGGCGATATCGCGCGCAGTGTTTTCAAGGAATCACCGCTCGGCAAGTGGCTGGATCTCGCGGGTGATCAGGTGGTGCACATCTCGGTCTTCGCGTGCATCGCCATCGGCCTCATCCGCACGGAGCAAACGGCTTATGGGACATGGCTCGGTTTAAGTGCGGTGCTAGGGGCGATTCTGTCCTTCGTAGTGATCGTGCGTGGCATGCGTTATCCGCCGGAAGATCGCAATCAGATGCTCCAGAAGCTCATCGACTCCGCCACGAACCGTGATTTCTCCGTGCTCGTATTCATCCTCGCGTGTTTCCAAGGGCTGGAATGGTTCCTGTGGATGACCGCCATCGGCAGTCATGTGTTCTGGATAGTCGCCCTCGCGCTGCAACCTTCGCGTCCGCTCCAGCCTGCTTCGCGATGAAAGCGCTCTGGAAAACGCTGGCCCTGATCCTCGGCCTCGCCTTTCTCGGGTGGTATCTTTCCAAGACGGATCTGAACGCCGTCTGGACTTCACTCAAGACACTCGGCTGGCTGGCTCCGATCGCGCTCGTTCCGTATTTCATCGTCTATATTTTCGATTGCTACGGCTGGCGTTTCACCTTTCCGAAAGAATTGAAGGTGCCGTTCTGGACACTCTTCCGCGTGCGCTGGACCGGTGAAGCGATGAACAACATCGTCCCCTCCGCCTATGTCGGTGGTGAAGCTCTGAAGATTTATCTGCTCAAGAAACATGGCGTGACGGGCAATGCCGCCACCTCCAGCGCAGTGGTATCGAAAACCGCACAAACCGTCGCGCAAGTCCTCTTCATCACGCTCGCCGCCATCGCCTTCATGTATGTGGGCGGTGACAATCCGGGCTTACGCGCCGGCATGATGGTCGTGCTTATCGGTGGTGTGCTGGTGGTTGCCGGACTGCTCTGGGTTCAACGGCGCGGCATCTTCAGCACGGCCTTGCTCATCACAAACACCTTGGGTCTGAAACTCGCCGTCATCGAAAAGAACCGTGAGAAGATCCAAGCCGTTGATGGCACCATCACCACGTTCTATCGCGAACATCGCCCGCGTTTCTACGCTTCCACCACGTCCTATCTCGGCGGTTGGCTCATGGATACGATGGAGATTTATCTCGTCGCGCATCTGCTCGGCATGCCAATCACCATTCCGCAAGCCATCGCTGTGGAAGCCTTCACCAGCGTAGCGAAAATGCTCGGCATGTGGGTGCCGGGGTCCATTGGCGTGCAGGAGTCCGGCATCATCATGCTCGGCAAGATGGCGGGCTTGCCGGAGACCTTGTGCATCGCCTACGCCCTGCTCCGCCGCGCCCGTGAAGTCATCTTCGTCCTCATCGGCTGGCTCCTCTTTTATACGGAAGAAGCGAGTCTCAAAGCCTTGAAAGAACGAGCAGAAGCCGACCCCACTTCCACCCCATGATTTGCTTATCCATGAGATTCCACTCCCGCAAATCAAGACCGCATCATATGCAAATTGAGCGGCAAATGTTCCCCCTCTCCCCAAGGGAGAGGGCCGGGGTGAGGGGAAAGGAACCTCACAAAAACCAATAGCCTGCCCTTCGATCTAAGTAATACCATGAACGCAATCCTCTACGTTGCCGGTCGTGCTGCCCGTCTCGGAGCCGCTACAGGTGGCCGTCATAAAGTGCTGTTGGAGTTCGGCGGCAAGAGCCTGCTGGAACGCCACATCATGCACCTCGCACAACTCGGCGTGCCACAACTCACCATCGTGACCGGTCATAATCGCGAGCAGCTTCAAGCCTCGTTCCCTGCTCTGCAAAAGAAATACGGTGTGGAGATCACCGAGTATTACAATGCCGCCTTCCTCGAAGGCAGCGCGCTCAGCATGCACGCTTCCCTACCCGCTCTCGAAGCCGTGAAGGATCGCGTACTCATCATGGATGGCGATGTGCTCTATGACATCCGCATGTTGCAAGCGCTCGTGAACTCACCAGAACGCACCGCGCTGCTCGTAGATCGCAACTATTCCACCGCCGACGATGATCCGGTGCTGGTGCCCATGCGCAAAGGTCGCCCGTTTGATTTCGTGAAAAAGTGGACCGGTGAAGCCGACACCATCGGCGAATCCATCGGCTTCTTTAAGATCGCTGCCGCCGATCTCCCCGCGCTCATCCGCGAAACCAAAGGCCGCGAGACCGGTCCCAGTCGCGCTGATTCCTACGATGACGTCCTGCGCGTCCTCGTGAAAGCGGGCCAGTTCGGAGCCGTCGATGTCACCGGCATCCCGTGGACCGAAGTCGATTTCCCGCAAGACTTGGAATACGCGAGGGACACGATCTTGCCGAAGTTGGTGGCGTAAAGCCCGTGCTGCCGGCATCTTGCCGGCAGTAAGTTGCGGTCCCTACGCAAACCGGTTCCAAAAATGCAGCGGTATAGCCCCCTCCTATCGCTATTCCCCGTGCCATTAGGCACGAAAGATTCTTAGCGGCGGCTTTCAAGCCGCCGTGGGCTTCCCATTATTCCCCGTCACGCAGTGACGGAAGATTCACCCTCCACGGAAACTCCTCCGTCACGACGCGACGGTGAACATTCATCAACATAACAGCGGCTTAAAAGCCGCTGCTATGAATCTTTCCTCGCTAACGCGAGTTGCAGAAACGTTGAACTAACTGCCATCACACCGCCACCTCATAATACTCCAGCGCCCACTCCTGCATGTACCGCACCTGCTTCGGCGTAATGCGGTAAACGATAAGTGCCGGATTATCGATTGAGCCGAGATACTTCCGCATAAGCGGATTGCTGTCCCAGATCTCCTGTAACAAAGCACGGTCCGTCAGCACCTCCGCCACCCCCGTGAGACGCACCTGGTTGTGTCCCTCATCCAGATAGCACAGTTCCACCTTGGGATTCGCCGCGATCTCAGCCGTCTTGTGATACATTCTCAGGTTCGCGACATATACCGTGAGGCCATCCGTGCGCACGGGCGATACCGGTCTCACCCGCGCCTGATCGCCATCCATTGATGCCAGGTGCGGGAAGCGGCTTTCATTCACCACTTTGGTTGCACGTTCCAAAACCTCGGCAGGTGTCAGCTTGATGATGATAGGTGGAGCCATTCGGATAGCCAATCCTCAGCATGACATCTCAAGCAAGAGAAAACGATGCCGTTGCCCTCTCTAAATTGAAGAACATCGCTCATGCAGTCTGAATCACTTCGGTTCAAACACCAACTCATCCCCGTCCGCCCCAACTTTGATCCGGTCACCCGGCTTGAATTCCCCGTCGAGCAATTTGATGGAGAGCGGATTCAGCAACTTGTCCTGAATGGTACGTTTCAACGGCCGTGCACCGAACTGCGGATCATATCCCTCACGCCCCAGTAATTCCTTCGCCGCCTTCTCCACCTGCAACGTTAGCTGTTGTTGCGCCAAACGCCTGTGCAGACGCTCCAGTTGGATGTCCACGATGGCCAATATCTGGTCCGCCTTCAAGCTGTGGAACAGGATGATGTCATCCACACGGTTCAGGAACTCCGGCCGGAAGTGACCGCGCAGTTCCATCTTCACCACACGCTCCAGCTCCTCATGATCCGCCGCGCTCGATTTGCCAGCGTTGAAGAATTCCTGGATGAGTGGCGAACCGATGTTACTCGTCATGATGATGATGGTATTGCGGAAATCTACTGTCCGCCCCTGCCCATCCGTCAGACGTCCGTCATCCAGCACTTGCAACAGGATGTTGAACACATCGTGATGGGCCTTCTCGATCTCATCGAACAACACCACGGAATACGGACGCCGCCGCACCGCTTCGCTCAACTGCCCGCCTTCTTCATAACCGACGTAGCCTGGCGGTGCACCGATCAGCCGCGCCACAGAGTGCTTCTCCATGTACTCGCTCATGTCGATGCGCACCGTCGCGTTCTCATCATCGAAGAGAAACTCCGCGAGCGCGCGGGCCAGTTCCGTTTTCCCCACGCCTGTCGGCCCGAGGAAAATGAACGAGCCCACGGGCCGGTTCGGATCTTGCAAGCCACTGCGCGCCCGCCGCACCGCATTGGCGACCGCCTCTATGGGTTCCTGCTGGCCGATGACCCTTTTACCCAGCCGCTCCTCCATCTTGATGAGCTTCTGTTTCTCACCTTCCAGCATCTTCGTGACCGGGATGCCCGTCCAGGCAGCCACCACGCGGGCGACATCTTCATCCGTCACCTCTTCATTGAGCAAACGCTTGCCTTTCGATGACTCATGCACTGCTTTCTCTGTGTCCGCGAGTTTGCGTTGCAACTCTGGGATGCGCCCATACTGCAACTCACCCGCCAGCTGCAGATTCCCTTGTCGTTGTGCTTTCTCCAGTTCACCTTTCGCCTCTTCGAGCTGGCTGTTCACTATGCTCACGGCGTTGATCGCTGCCTTTTCGTTCTGCCACTGAGCTTTCAGCTGTGAAGCATTCTCTTTGAGATTCGCCAAATCTTTCTCCAACTTCTGCAAACGCTCCTTCGAAGCAGTGTCTTTCTCCTTCTTCAAAGCCGTCTGTTCGATCTCCAACTGCATGATCTGCCGGTCGATCTGGTCGATCTCCGTGGGCATGGAATCCAGTTCCATGCGCAGGCGCGAGGCAGATTCATCCACCAGGTCCACTGCCTTGTCCGGCAGGAAACGATCTGTGATGTAGCGATGTGACAACGTCGCCGCCGCGACCAAGGCGGCATCCTGGATACGAATGCCATGATGAACCTCATAGCGTTCCTTCAATCCGCGCAAGATCGCAATGGTCGCTTCCACGCTTGGCTCCGCCACCATCGTCGGTTGGAAGCGCCGTTCCAGCGCTGCATCCTTCTCGATATGCTTGCGATATTCATCCAGCGTCGTAGCACCGATGCAGCGCAACTCCCCGCGTGCCAGTTGTGGCTTCAACATGTTCGCCGCATCCGCCGCGCCTTCAGCCGCACCTGCACCGACGAGCGTGTGCAATTCATCGATGAACAAGATGACCTGTCCTTCGCTCGCCGTGACTTCCTTCAAGAACGCTTTCAGACGATCCTCAAACTCACCGCGATACTTCGCACCCGCGATCATCGCGCCCAAATCCATCGCGATGAGTTTTTTGTTCTTCAACGATTCCGGCACATCTCCACTCACGATACGGCGTGCCAAGCCTTCCACGATCGCCGTTTTGCCCACACCCGGCTCACCGATAAGAACTGGATTATTCTTCGTGCGTCGCGTAAGCACTTGCATCACGCGCCGAATCTCATCATCACGCCCGATCACGGGATCAATCTTTCCCGCGCGCGCAGCCGCAGTCAGATCGCGCCCATACTTTTCCAACGCTTGAAATTTGTCCTCCGGGTTCTGATCCGTCACCCGCTGATTGCCGCGCAACTCCACCAGCGCTTTTAACACCGCGTCTGGTTTTAGGGCATGCTTCTGGAAAATGCGCTTCAACCCCAGACTCGCCGACTCCATCAAACCGAGCAGCAGGTGCTCGGTACTGATATAGTCATCCTTGAGCTTGCTTGCCTGTTTCTCGGCCGCATCCAGTGCGCGCTTCAGGTCTTGGCTCAAGAAAGTATCGGTGGAGCTTGTCCCCTGAACCTTTACCCGGCGGCCCAACTCAGTGCCAATATCGCTCGCCAATTGCGGCAATGCCACGCCCAGCTTCTGCATCAGCGGATGAATGAGTCCATCGGGCTGCTCGATCAGAGCAGCCAGCAGATGCTCGCCATCGATCTCCTGGTGCGAGCGTTCATGCGCGATCTTCTGCGCGGCTTGCAAGGCTTCCTGTGCCTTGATCGTCAATTTATCCATTTGCATACGTCCTCAATTTCTTTCGTGTGAAATGGCATTCAGTGGGCTCACTGCAATCTAACACCCATCCCCCGCCTGTCACACTTTTCATCTATCTAGGACTTATCATGCAAAAAGCGCGCCAAAGAAAAAACGCCGCCCGATTTTTCAGGCGGCGTTTGCACAAGTTGTTGAAAAATAAATACTTACTTCTTCTTTTCAGCAGGAGCTGCTGCTGGAACAGCGATTGTTTCCGCCGGGGCATTGGCGTTCAAGTGGGACAAAATGGCATCCGTGATGTCACCTGTGCCATTCCAGAACATCACCATCGGCGTGCCGTTGGCCGTTTCCGCAGCAGAGTCCACCACCATGTCAAATCCCGCAGTCTTGGCCTTGGCATTGACGGCTTCCTTGATCTCTTTCAGGATGTTGTCACGCATCTGGCGCTGCTTTTCCATCAATTGTGTCCGTGCGGTGCGGTCGAACTGCTGCACACTCTGCTCCACTTCACGCATCTCCATCAACTTCGCCTCTGCGGTCTTCTTGCGCTTCTCGCGCTCATCCGCTGAGACGGCCTGATCGTTCACAGTGCCTTCCACCTTCTTATATTCGCCGCTAAGTTTCTCGTAAGCATCGAGCATGCCCTTGCGCTGCTTGTCCAGTTCGCCTGCCTGGGTCTTCAGGTTGGCATCTGCCTGTTTGGTTTTCCAATAGCCATCGAACACTTTCTTAAGGTCGATCGCTCCGACTTTAACCGGGGTCTGGGCCAGCGCCGTCGTTGAAGAAACGGCCACCAACGCTGTGGTCACCAACAATGCTGCAAACAACTTTTTCATGAGTTTATTATCCACCAACAATCTTAGAAGTCACGGGTATAACCGACACCGAACTGGAACTTGCCGGAGCTGTCATTCTGAGGATCAGACGTGAGCGGGATGCCGTAGTCCAGACGCAACGGCCCGATAGGCAGATTCAGGCGGAAGCCGATACCCACGTTGTCATTATAGAAACCGGAGTTAAAGGTCGAGTGCGAGAAGCTGAACGCGCTCGCATACACCATGCCGGCGTCATAGAAGAACGCCATACGCAGACGGTCGATGATCGGGATGCTATACTCAGCAGAGCCGAACCAGTATGTCTCGCCCCCCAAAGGCTCGCCCAAGACATCTTTCGGACCGACTTCACGATAATCGAAACCGCGCAAGGAATACATGCCGCCCAAGAACCAGCGGTCAAACAGCGGCACTGACGGTGAATCACCGTAGTTCTCCACGACGCCAGCACGACCGGACAGTTCCAGCACATGGCCTTCACCGAAACCCTTGAAATACCACGCCGATTTCATTTCGAAACGATAGTAGTCCGTATCCATGCCAAACGGACCACCCGCCAGTTCAGTCAACAACTCGGTCCGCTGGCCTGCATTCGGCAGGAAGGTGCTGTTACGCGTATCATAAGCGATCGATGCACCGACCTTCGATACCATGCGGTGGCCTTCTTCAGCGATGATTACCGGAGAGGCATTCGCACGATCCGTGATCTCGATGCCGACATTCTCGATCGTATAGCTCACGCTGCCGATCAAGAAATCGCTGCCCAAAGCACGGGTCAAACTGAGCTTGGCGCCCGTTTGCGTTTGGTCATACACATCGCTATAGAAACCGAGGTCGCGATGATACAGATCCACGCCCAAAGCGAGCTTGCGGTCCAGGAACCACGGCTCCACGAAGGATATCTGGTAATCTTGACGCTGAGTACCGATCTGGGTACGGATACGCATCTTCTGGCCGCCACCGGTGAAGTAAGGCGGATTGAAGAGGTCGAAGTTGCCCTGTGTCACCTCAGCAAAACCCACCACGGAATCCACCGAGCTGAAACCTGCACCCACGGTGAAGTTACCCGTGTTCTTCTCCTCGACACCAACCACGAGGTTCTTGCGGTTCGGCACATCGGTGGGCTCAGGGCGGGCATCCACCTTGCTGAAATAATCCAAGCCTTCGAGACGCTTCTCGCTCAGCTTCACACCCACCATGTCAAAGACTTCACCCGGTGCCACAGCCAGTTCACGACGGATGACCTTGTCCTTCGTCTTGACGTTGCCCTTGATCTCGATCTTCTCGATGAAGGATTTGTCCTTCTCCTCGATCTGATAGACGATGTCCATGTTACCCGTCTCGATGTTCGGCGTCTTACGGGCGAAGACATCCGTGTCGATAAAGCCTTTCTCACCGTAAAAATCCCGGATGGCCTCGATGTCCTTGGTCAATCCGCCCGGCGTAAAGTTCTCGCCGGTCTTCATCTTCAGGCGTTTCTCGATGTCCTCAGTAGGGAACAGGCTGTTACCCTTGAACTGCACCGAACCGGTCTTATACAGACGGCCTTCAAACACATCGAAAGTGATCGCCACCTTGCGATCGCTCACGGGGTCGAACTTCACATCATTGATGCGGAAGTCGATGTAACCGTTCTCACGGTAAAACTCTCCAAGTTTCTCCTTGTCTTCTTCGAAGACGTCATCTTTCAACGTGCCGCTGCCCGTCAACCAGGACAAGAACCAGCGCTCGCGGGTCTTGATGGTCTTGCGAAGTTTCTTCTGCTTGAACGCCTCGGCTCCGGCGAACGTCACTTCATCCACGCGGATCTTCGGTGCTTCCACGATCTTGAACGTGACCGTGCCACGGCCGGTGGCTTCATTCGGGATCACTTCATAGGTGACCTCTGATTTCTGGTAACCGGCTTTTTGATAGAGCTTCTTCAGCTCTTGGGCATCCTTGAACAGCTTCTGTTCATCCAGCGGCTCACCCACTTTGGAGGTGGTCTTGCGCTTGAGCTTGCTGACGCTCATCTTCTGGTTGCCCTCGTAGCGGATGTCCGTCACGGTCAGCTTGCCCATCACCACATATACCAGCTTCAGACCGTCCGTGGTGTTCTCTTCGGCCACACGGATGTTGTAGAAGAATCCCGTGGCGTAAAGGTTTCGCACGTCGTCATCCACTGCCGCGCGCATGAGCGGATCGCCCACTTTCACACGGATGTTGGATTTCACGAGTTCATCGCTGGCGGCCGGAGGACCGGCGTGACGTATCTCGATCTGTTTGACGATGGGACCAGTTTGCGCCGGAGCGTTTGGCACCCAATAGACCAGCAGCGCCAGCAAGATGCTGTAACGGCGCATTAAAGATTTGATTCGCATGTGTTATTCCGGCACGTCGTTATCACTGATGCGGGCGGCGCTCTCAAAACGCGTAAACCCTTTCAAAAATACTAGCGGCACATCGCCCGTCGGCCCGTTGCGCTGCTTGGCGATCAACAGGTTCACCGGCTTGCCTTCCGACTGTTCCTCACGCAACTGGGCGGCTTCCTCTTCCTCCGCCCGGTTCGGGTCGTATAAAAGACAGACCAAGTCGGCATCCTGCTCAATGGAACCTGACTCACGCAAGTCAGAGAGACGCGGCTTGCGGCTGCGGTCTTTTTCCAGATCACGATTGAGCTGGGCGAGCACTATCACCGGCACTTCCAGCTCCTTCGCCAAACCCTTGATACCACTGGAGATTTCAGCGATTTCCTGCTGCCGGTTCTGGTCGGTCCGGCGCGAAGTAGAATTTAGCAACTGGAGGTAGTCAATGACAAAGAGCTTGATGCCATGCTGCTGGTGCATCCGGCGTGCCCGCGCACGCAATTGAAGGATGGAAAGACCCGACGTATCATCAATCACCAGCTTCGATCCCGCAAGCTGTCCTGCTGCCGATGTGAGGGGCGCAAAATCCCGTTCCGCCAGGAAACCCTCACGCAAGTTGCGCAGGTTCACCCGCGCCCGGGAGCACAGCATACGCAGAACGAGAGATTCCGCGGTCATTTCCAAGCTGAACACCCCCACCCCGAGTTTTTGGTCCAGTGCGACGCTCTCAGCAATATTCATCGCCAAGGAGGTTTTACCCATAGAAGGACGGGCGGCGATGACCACCATTTCCCCCGGGTGCATTCCCGTCGTCATCTTGTCCAACTGCGCGAACCCGGTAGAAATGCCTGTAAGCATGCCCTGCCGAGCATGGAATTCTTCGATCGTATTGATCGCCTTGTGAACGAGATCCTTGATGCTCGTCTGGTCGGCGACCGCACGATCCTCGTTGATCTTGAGCACCTCACGCTCGACCTCATCCAGGAACTTATCGATCTCCCCCTCGAACTCATACACGTTCGAGACCGTCTGCGTGAACGTGGAGATGACGCGCCGCAACAGATGCTTCTCCTTAACGATGTCTGCGTAGTAAGGCAGATTCGCCGCGGAAGGCACTGCATCCATCAACGAGGACAGATACGCCACACCACCGACTGCTTCGAGTTGCTTGTTATCCCGCAACGTCTGCGTGATGGTGATGAGATCGATCGGCTCCTTCTTGTCATACGTCGTCACCAGCAACTCATAGAGCATCTGATGCCGCAGATCGTAAAAAGATTCCGGTCCCTTCTTGAGCTTTTCCAGACACGTGCCGATGGTGTCATTCGGCGCGATAAGCATGCAGCCCAACACGCCCTGTTCCGCTTCGATGGAATGCGGCGGCAGACGGTCTAGCTTGCTCAGATCAACGATCGCTGCCTGCTTGCGCCGTCGCGATTTCTTGAAGTCACCCGTCTCTTGCGAGGGAAGAGAAGAACCATCATCGAGTGAGTCAATCATAGGAAGGGAGATGAGGCCAAATCTGCGCGTGAGAAGCGATAAATTTCTGAATCAAAATGCGAACAGCTCGTTCACATCTTTTTCCCAAGTTGTTAACAGCATTTTCGAGCTAAATGCAATGTGCCGTAGGCACAAAAGATTCATAGCCGTGGCCTTCAGGCCTGAGCATTACCCACAAGTGGTTATACAAGGAAGACAGCATCCAAAACAGCCTGAAGCCCCTTATCAGGGTGGGGCAAAGCTGCCGCTTTGCCCTGACTTTGGCCTTCACCGCCGGCCTCTCAAATGAAACCGCCCCCCG